>JAXDLE010000187.1:0-40462 GCA_034666725.1 Chloroflexota bacterium | reverse complement strand
GGCGACAACGTCGACATGGGTGTCGAGCTGATCACCCCGATCGCGCTCGAGACCGGCCAGCGCTTCGCCATCCGCGAGGGCGGCCACACCGTCGGCGCCGGCGCGATCATCGAGATCGAGGCCTAATTCCATGGCACGGCAGCGCATCCGCATTCGCCTCAAGGCCTACGACCACCGGTTGCTGGACCAGTCGGCGCTTCAGATCGTCGAGACGGCTCAGCGCACCGGCGCGGACGTAGTCGGTCCGGTGCCGCTGCCTACGCGCATCGAGAAGTTCACGGTGATTCGCTCACCGTTCATCGACAAGGACAGCCGCGAGCAGTTCGAGATCCGGACTCACAAGCGACTGATCGACATCCTCGACCCGTCCGCAAAGACGGTCGACGCGCTCATGCGGCTTTCCTTGGCCGCGGGCGTGGATATCGAAATCAAGATGTAGAGCGATGAGCATCGGAGTGATTGGCAAAAAGGTCGGTATGACCGCGGTCTTCGCTGAGGACGGCACGATGGTGCCGGTCTCGGTTGTGGCCGTCGAACCGAATACGGTCACGGGCCTGCGCACCACGGAGCGCGACGGCTACGTCGCGGTTCAGCTCGGCGCGCACAAGCCGCGTCGCCTGACCAAGCCGCGTGCGGGCCAGCTCAAGGGCCTGACGCCGGTCAAGGACGTGCGCGAGTTCCGGCTTGATGACGCGTCCGATTACCAGCTCGGCCAGACGCTCGATGTGTCGCTCTTCGAGGCAGGCGAGACGGTCGACGTGACCGGCGTCTCAAAGGGCCGCGGCTTCTCGGGCACGATCAAGCGCCACAACTTCCGGCGCGGTCCCGAGACGCACGGCTCCGACTCGCACCGCCAGCCGGGCTCCATCGGCGCCGGCACGTACCCGGGCAAGGTGTTCAAGGGCACACCTATGGCCGGGCGCATGGGCAATGACACGATCACGGTGAAGAAGGCGACCGTCGTCAAGTCGGACGCCGAGCGCAACGTGCTGCTCATCAAGGGCCCGCTACCCGGCGCACGAAACGCGCTGATCGTGATCCGCAAGGTCACCAAGGCCGTGAAGAAGGCCAAGTGATGCCAAGCACGACCCTCTACAACAAGCAGGGCAAGTCCGTCGGCAACGTCGATCTGCCCGAGACGCTCTTCGCGGCCGAGATCAACCAGACGGTGATGCACCAGGCCGTCACGGCCCAGATGAACGCGCGTCGCTCCGGCACGTCCAACACCAAGACGCGCGGCGAGGTCCGGGGCGGTGGCGCCAAGCCGTATCGCCAGAAGGGCACCGGCCGCGCCCGCCAGGGCTCGACCAACGCGCCCCACTACTCGGGCGGCGGCGTGGTCTTCGGACCGCATCCGCGCTCATACGAGCAGCGCCTGCCCAAGCGCATGAAGCGCATTGCGCTCCATGGCGCGCTGACATCCAAGTTCGGCGACGGCGCTGTCAAGGTCGTCGACGAGCTCGGGCTCGACGAGCCCAAGACGCGCGTCCTGGTCGGCTACCTCGACGCACTCCAGGCGACGGGCCGCGTGCTCGTGGTCGCGAACGGCTCCGACGCCAACCTCGACATGTCGGCGCGCAACCTGCCCGGGGTGTCGATCATTCGGCCCGACTCGCTCAACGTCGTCGACGTGATGAATGCCGACGTGCTGCTCATCACCGAGCCGTCGCTGGCGACGATGGCGGAGGTGTACGCATGACGCTTCAGTCGGCCGAGATCATCCTGCGCCCGGTCATCAGCGAGAAGTCGATGGATGAGACGCAGCGCGGCAAGTACACCTTCCGCGTCCACAGTGCGGCCAACAAGCACCAGATCACGGCCGCGATCGAGGATCTCTTCAAGGTCGACGTCGTGACGATCAACGTCTCGACGACGCAGCCCAAGGAGAAGTCGCGCAACCGCAAGGGTGGCGGGCGTGTCGAGGGCTGGACCTCGAAGTGGAAGAAGGCCGTCGTCACCCTGGCCGCCGGCCAGAAGATCGAATTCTTCGAGGGGGTGTAGGAATGCCGCTGCGCAGCTACAAGCCAACCTCCGCCGGCCGCCGTTTCCAGACTCGGCCGACGTTCGACGAGATCACGACCGATAAGCCGCACAAGCCGCTGCTCGAGCCCAAGCGGCGCATCAGCGGCCGCAACAGCCAGGGGCGCATGACAGTGCGCCATCGCGGCGGCGGCGAGAAGCGCCACTACCGGCGAATCGACTTCAAGCGCGACAAGCTCGACGTGCCCGCAGTGCTGGCCACGATCGAGTACGACCCGAACCGCTCGGCGCGTATCGGGCTGCTCCATTACCGCGACGGCGAGAAGCGCTACATGCTCGTGCCCAACGGCCTGAACGTGGGCGACACCGTCATCGCAGGCAACAAGGCCGAGGCGCGCGTCGGCAACGCGCTGCCGCTCAAGGCGATCCCGTTGGGCACGACCATCCACAACATCGAGATGGTTCCCGGGCGCGGCGCCCAAATGGTGCGCTCGGCCGGCACTTCAGCGCAGCTCCTTGCCAAGGAAGGCGACCACGCCCAGGTGCGCATGCCATCGGGTGAGGTTCGGCGGGTTGACGTGCGCTGCATGGCGACCGTCGGCCAAGTCGGCAACCTTGATCACGAAAACCAGTCGCTCGGCAAGGCCGGCCGCAGCCGGCACATCGGCCGGCGGCCTTCGGTCCGCGGAGTGGTCATGAACCCGCGCGACCACCCGCATGGTGGCGGCGAGGGCAAGTCGCCGACGGGCATGCCGCCCAAGACGCCGTGGGGCAAGCCCGCGATGGGCCATCGCACCCGGACCAACAAGCTGACCGGCCGCAACATCGTCCGCTCACGGCACCGCAAGAGCTAGGCGCAGGAGTCCAGTAGATGTCACGTTCACTCAAGAAGGGCCCCTACGTCGAGGCACGGCTTCTCTCGAACGTTCAGCAGATGAACAAGAAGAACGAGAAGAAGGTGCTGAAGACCTGGTCGCGCGACAGCGTGATCTTCCCCGACTTCGTCGGCCACACACTTGCCGTCTACAACGGCAAGAAGCACATCCCGGTGTACATCACCGAGAACATGGTCGGCCATCGCCTTGGTGAGTTCTCGCCCACGCGCAGCTTCCGCGGCCACGGCAAGAGCACCGAGCGCTCGTCGGCGCTGAAGTAGACCGAGTGATGAAAGTCAAGGCAACCGCCAAGTTCCTGCGCTTGTCAACACGCAAGACGCGCCTGGTCACCCAGTCGATCGTCGGCCTGCCCGTCGCCGAGGCCAGCGCGATGCTCAAGCACATGACCCAGGGACCGGCGCGCGATGTGGCCAAGGTGCTGTCCAGCGCCGCGGCCAACGCCGAGAACAACCATGACCTGGCACCCGACGACCTGTACGTCGCCGAGGCCACGGCCAACGAGGGCCCCACGCTCAAGCGCTTTCACCCGCGCGCGCAGGGCCGCGCCTTTGCAATTCACAAGCCAATGACTCATGTGACCGTCGTGGTCGAGAACAGGGAGGCCTAGCAGATGGGTCGCAAGGTTCACCCGTACGGCTTCCGCCTTGGAACGTCACGCACGTGGAACGCCAAGTGGTACGCCGACAAGTCGTACACCACGCTTCTCAAGGAAGACATCACGATCCGCCAGCTGGTCGCCAAGCGGCTGGCCAACGCGAGCGTCTCGCTCGTCGACATCGAGCGCGGCATCAACCATGTGACGGTCACGGTTCACACGGCCAAGCCGGGCATCGTCATCGGCAAGGGCGGTGCCAATGTCGAGGCGCTGCGCCAGCAGATCGGCCGCATGACCACGTCCAAGGTCAAGCTCGAGATCAAGGAGATCCGCCAGCCCGAGCTCGACGCGGTCCTGGTCGCGGCCAACATCGCCCAGCAGCTGAACCGGCGCATCGCCTTCCGCAAGGCGCTCAAGCAGTCCATCCAGCGCACGATGAAGGCCGGCGCCAAGGGTGTGCGCATCGCGGTATCGGGCCGCCTTGGTGGGTCGGAGATGGCCCGCCGAGAGTGGGACAAGGAGGGCCGCATCCCGCTCAACACGCTGCGCGCCGACATCAGCTACGGCCAGGTACACGCCCACACGACCTACGGCCGCATCGGCGTGAAGGTCTGGATTTATCGCGGCGACATCATGCCCACGCGCCAGGCGCCGCCTGAGGCCGCTGCGGCGGGAGCCGCCTAGCCATGTTGATGCCCAAGCGTGTCAAGCATCGCAAGGTCCAGCGCGGCCGCATGTCCGGCGTTGCCAAGGGCGGTTACACCATCGCATTCGGCGACTTCGCGCTGATGACCGAGGAGCCGGCGTGGATCACCTCGCGCCAGATCGAGGCCGCTCGACGCGCCATGACGCGCTACGTCAAGCGCGGCGGCAAGATCTGGATCCGCGTCTTCCCCGACAAGCCAGTCACCAAGAAGCCGGCCGAGGTCCGCATGGGCTCGGGCAAGGGCGCGCCCGACCACTGGGTCGCGGTCGTCAAGCCCGGCCGCATTCTCTTCGAGATGTCCGGCGTACCGGTCAACGAGGCGGCCGAGGCGATGCGCCTCGCCGGAATGAAGCTGCCCGTCAACATGAAGTTCCTGGTGCGCGAGGGGGTCGGCGATGGACATCGATAACGTCCGCAACCTGACCGACACCGAGCTGCTCGGCGAGCTCGTCACGCAGCGCCGCGCGCTGTATGACCTGCGCTTCCAGCTGGCCACGCGCCAGCTGACCGATCACAGCCAGCTGACCCAGACGCGTCGCTCCATTGCGCGCGTGCTGACGGTCATGACCGAGCGCAGCCTCGACGAGACGATGGTGCCGCGCACCGCAGCGCCCAAGCCCGTCACCCGCGCAGCGGCTGCGAAGCCCGCTGCCAAGTCGGCGGCAAAGAAGGATGGCGACGCCAAGAGCGCCCCGGCCAAGAAGGCCGCGACGAAGAGCACCACACGTGCCAAGACGGCGGCCGCTGCTGCCAAGGGAGATGAAGAGTGAGCGCCGTAGCTCAGCGCGCCGTGATGAAGAAGGAAAAGGTCGGCCGCGTCGTGTCCGACAAGATGGACAAGACGATCGTCGTATCGGTCGAGCGTCTGTCGCGCCACCCGCTGTACAAGCGCGTCATCCGCCTGACGAGCAAGTTCAAGGCGCACGACGAGAACAACGAGGCGCGCATCGGTGACACGGTGCGCATCGTCGAGTCACGCCCTCTATCCGCCACCAAGCGCTGGCGCATGGTCGAGATCGTCGCTCGCGCCGATGAAGGCGCCGGCGATTCGATCGTCGCCGAGGAAGAGGCAACGAGCGAGGCGATCCATGGCGCCGCTCACCCCGGGCGCCACGTCGCCGCTGAAGCGAACGCGACCGAGGAGGCGGCCAGTTGATCCAGCAGGGCAGCCGCCTCAGGGTGGCCGATAACACGGGCGCCCGTGTGGTCGAGTGCATTCGCGTCCTGGGCCGCTCGCAGAAGACCACGGCAGGCGTCGGTGACGTCATCGTCGCGAGCGTCAAGCAGGCCATTCCGAACGCCGCCGTCAAGAAGGGCGACGTCGTCCAGGCCGTGATCGTGCGCACCACCAAGCTGCTCGGCCGCCCGGACGGCTCCTATATCCGTTTCGACGAGAACGCCGCGGTGCTCATTAACAACCAGAACAACCCGCGTGGCACGCGCATCTTCGGCCCCGTCGCGCGCGAGCTGCGTGATCGCGGCTACATGAAGATCGTGTCGCTCGCGCCGGAGGTGCTGTGATGGCACGGACTCAGCCCGCAGGTCGCGCGATGCGCGTGCCCGACATCCGCAAGGGTGACCAGGTGCTCGTGCTGACCGGTCGTGAAGCCGGCAAGAAGGGCACCGTCGAGCACGTCGTGCGCAACGGCCAGGGCTTCAAGAAGACCGTGGCCAAGTACGGCTCCGGCTGGCGCAAGGTCAGCCCGCTGGCCAGCGTCGCGGTGGTCGTCGAGGGTCTCAATATCGCGAAGGTTCATACCAAGCCGCGCCAAAAGCAGGGCCGCACCGAACGTCAGCCGCGCATCCAGCAGGGCGGCATTCTGGAGGTGGCTCAACCAATCCTGGCGAGCAAGGTCATGATCATCTGCCCCCATTGCAGCCAGCCGACGCGGATCAAGCACGGCCTCGCAGGCGACGGCCGATCGGTTCGGCTGTGCACCAACTGCGGCGAGACGCTGACCGGCGAAACGCGCAAGGAGACGCGCAAGAAGTGAGCGCCAAGTCTGCCGATGACAAACCCGTGACGAAGACCGCCAAGGCCGAGCCGAAGGCCGCTGCCGCAAAGGCGCCGACCAAGGCTGCCACGACGAAGGCTGCCACGACGAAGGCTGCCGCAACGACGAAGGCCGCTGCCAGCACCAAGCCCGCCGCCAAGGCGACGGCGAAGCCTGCCGCCAAGGCCGCGGGGACCGACGCGAGCTCGAAGGCACCGGCCGCGAAGGCCGCGACCAAGGCGCCGGCAAAGGCCGCGGAGCCGCAGGAAGCCGCGATCGCCGCCGCCCCGGCGAGCGACGCCACTCCCAGGGCGGGGTCGAAGGCCGCAGCGTCCGCGGCAAACGGCGCCATCCACGGCCTGCATCTGCGCTATCGCGACGAGGTCGCGCCCGCGCTGCAGAAGGAGTTCAGCTACTCCAACCCCATGCAGGTGCCGCGCCTCGACAAGATCGTGGTCAACATCGGCCTGGGCGAGGCGTTGACCAACGCGAAGGCGCTCGACGCAGCCGTCGGCGACCTGACCGCGATCACCGGCCAGAAGCCGATCGTGACCCGCGCGAAGCGCTCGATCGCCCAGTTCCGCGTCCGCACAGGCAACCCAATCGGCGCCAAGGTCACGTTGCGTGGTCAGCGCATGTGGGACTTCCTCGAGCGGCTCACCCGGCTGGCTCTACCGCGTATCCGCGACTTCCGCGGAGTGCCCGGCAAGTCATTCGACGGTCGCGGCAATTACTCTCTCGGGCTGCGCGAGCAGCTCGCGTTCCCAGAGATTGATTTCGACAAGATCGACAAGCTGCGCGGGCTCGAAGTGAGCATCGTCACCACCGCGCATACCGACGAAGAGTCCAAGCGGCTGCTGCAGCTGCTCGGCATGCCATTCGCGTCGTGATCGCGAGCCGAGCAGAACGGGCAGACCAAGAAAGGAATCGACCGAGCTAATGGCAAAAAAGTCACTCATCGCCAAGCAGAAGCGCAAGCCGCACCAGACGTCGCAGGCTTACAACCGCTGCTTCGTGTGCGGCCGCCCGCGCGGCTACATGCGTCGTTTCGCCCTGTGCCGCATCTGCTTCCGCGAGCGCGCACTGCTGGGCGAGCTGCCCGGCGTGACCAAGTCGAGCTGGTAGTCCAATGAACATCGCCGATCCCATCGCCGACATGCTCACGCGCATCCGCAACGGTAGCCGCGCGCGCCACTCCGATGTCCTTGTGCCCGCGTCGCGCACCAAGCGCGCGATCGCCCAGATCCTGTCGGACGAGGGTTTCATCGAGAGCTTCGAGGATGCCCTGGACGGCAACCACGCGCAGCTCAAGCTGCACCTCAAGTACGTCGGCAAGGTGCCGGTCATCAGCGGCATGAAGCGCGTCAGCAAGCCTGGCCTGCGCGTCTATGCGACCAAGACCGACATCCCGCGCGTGCTCGGCGGCCTCGGCGTCGTCATCGTCAGCACCAGCCACGGCATCATGACCGGCGCCCGCGCCCGCCAGACGAACCTGGGCGGCGAAGTCCTGGCCTACGTCTGGTAGTCGGTAAGAAGCGGAAGTCGGTAGCAAGCAATGTCACGAATCGGCAAACTCGCCATCCCCATCCCGACCGGCGTCTCGGTCGAGATTGAGGGCAGCCATGTCGCAGTCAGCGGCCCGAAGGGCAAGCTCGAGCGCGACGTGTCGCCCGAGCTGCGCATCGTCAAGGACGACGGAACACTGCGCGTCGAGCGGCCCAACGACGAGAAGAAGGCGCGCGAGCTGCACGGCCTGACGCGCACGCTCATCAACAACATGGTCATCGGCGTGACCGAGGGCTTTCGCAAGCCGCTCGAGATCACCGGCGTCGGCTACCGTGCCCAGCTCGTCGGCACGAAGCTGCAGCTCAACCTGGGTTACTCGCATCCCATCGAGATCGATCCGCCAGAAGGCATCAGCTTCGATGTCGAGTCGCCGATCAAGCTCGCCGTAGTCGGCATCGACAAGGAGCTCGTCGGCCACGTCGCTGCGCGCATCCGCGCGAAGCGCAAGCCTGAGCCGTACAAGGGCAAGGGCGTGCGCTACAGCGGTGAGGTCATCCGCCGCAAGGCCGGCAAGGCCGGCAAGATCGGAGGCAAGAAGTGAGCCTCGCCATATCGCGTGATGCGTCGCGCCAGAAGCGCCACGCTCGCCTGCGCCTGACCCTGTCCGGCACGGCCGAGCGGCCGCGCCTGGCCGTCTTCCGCAGCGTCAGCCAGATCTACGCTCAACTAATCGACGACTCTGCCGGCAAGACGCTGGCGAGCGCCTCATCGCTGGAGAGCGGCCTGCGCACCAGCAAGGCCACCAAGACCGATCTCGCCAAGCAGGTCGGCCGTATGGTCGCCGAGCGCGCCCGCGCGGCCGGCGTCAAGAAGGTCGTGTTCGACCGCGCCGGCTTCCGCTACCACGGCCGCGTACGCGCCTTGGCCGACGCCGCGCGCGAAGCCGGACTCGACTTCTAACCAGGAGAACAACAAAACCATGCCGAGGATCGATCCCGCCCGTCTCACGCTCGAGGAGCGTGTCGTCCAGATCAACCGCGTCGCCAAGGTGGTCAAGGGCGGCCGGCGCTTCTCGTTCAGCGCGGTCGTCGTGGTCGGTGACGGCGCGGGCCACGTCGGGGTCGGCCTGGGCAAGGCGGGCGAGGTGCCCGAGTCCATCCGCAAGGGCGTCGAGGACGCGAAGAAGAACCTGATCAAGGTGCCCATGGTCGGCACGACCATCCCGCATGAGGTAAAGCAGCAGTACGGCGCATCGACGGTGCTGTTGAAGCCCGCCTCGCAGGGCACCGGCGTCATCGCCGGCGGCTCGGTCCGCGCGGTGGTCATCGCTGCGGGCATCCGCGACATCCTGTCCAAGTCGCTCGGCTCGACCAACCCGGTCAACGTGGTTCGCGCGACACACGAGGCGCTACGCAGCATGAGCAGCGCCGAGGACATCGGCGCGCGGCGCGGCAAGAAGCTGCGCAGCGCCATCAGCGGCCAGCCTGGCGGCGCCCGGCGCGGCCCGGAGGTTCCTGCCAATGGCGGCTAAGCTGCGCGTCACCCTCATCAAGAGCCCCATCAGCCACACCCAGCGCACGCGGGCGACCATGAGCGCCCTGGGCCTGCATCGCATCGGCCAGTCGGTGGTCGTCGATGACACGCCGGAGCTGCGCGGTATGACCCGCGCCATCCGGTTCCTGCTCCGCACGGAGCCGGCCGACGGCACGGAAAACGCCGCCGCGAAGGCCACCGGCCAGTCCGCCGCGCGCAAGAAGGAAGCGAGCGAGTCGTGAAGCTGCATGACCTGCATCCGGCCGCCGGCGCGCGCAAGGCGCGCACCCGGGTAGGCCGCGGCATCGCCGCCGGCCAGGGCAAGACCGCCGGCCGCGGCACCAAGGGCCAGCGCTCGCGCGCGGGTGGGAAGATCCCCGCCTGGTTCGAGGGCGGCCAGACACCCATCCACATCCGGGTGCCAAAGCTGCACGGCTTCAAGAACAAGTTCCGCGTCGAGTACGCGGTGGTCAACGTCGGCCAGATCTCGGCATACGCGGAGGCCGGCCGGCTGGGTGACACCAAGCCGCCGACCGTCAACGCCGAGACGCTCGCTCAGGCGGGCCTGATCCGCGGCGACGGCCGACCTCTGAAGGTGCTCGGCCAGGGCGATGTCGCGACCAAGCTTTTCGTCGCTGCCGACTCGTTCAGTGCCAGCGCAAAGACCAAGATCGAGGCTGCCGGCGGCCACATCCAGGTCATCGCACCTGAGGTATCCGCGAAGCAGGCGGCCGATATCGCGGCTGACGAAGTGCGCAAGGCCAAGAGGGCTGCCAAGCCGGAGGCTGAAGCTGGAAAGCCCAAGTCGGAGGCTCAGGCGCCGGAGTCGAAGGCCCAGGCGGCTGAGTCGGAAACCGCGTCGTCTGAATCCGCCGAATCGGAACCGTCCGCAGCAGGCTCCGACTCGTCGGAATCGGCTGCGGCCGAAAGCTAACTCCCGAAGGGGATCAGAACAAAATGATCGAAGCGCTGATCAACGCGTTCCGCGCGCCGGACATCCGTCGGCGCATCATCTTCGTGCTGGCGATGCTGGTCGTCTATCGACTTCTCGCCGTCGTGCCGGTGCCGAACGTCAACCACCAGGCGCTCGATCAGCTCATCAACAACCAGACCTTCCTGCAGCTGCTCGACCTGTTCAGCGGCGGCGGATTGCGCTCGTTCTCGATCGTCGCCATGGGCGTCAACCCGTATATCAACGCCTCGATCATCATGCAGCTCATGCAGGGCGTCGTGCCGCGCCTGCAGGCGCTGTCGCGCGAAGGCGAATACGGCCGCACGCGCCTCAACCAGTACACGCGCTACCTGACGGTGCCGCTCGCCCTGCTCCAGGCCTATGGCTATCTCGCCATCCTGTCGCAGAGCCAGATCGTGGCGCCTATCGACATCCTTGACCCGACCACGCTGACCCAGATGGTCACCCTCGCCGGTGGCACTCTGCTCGCGATGTGGATCGGCGAGCTCATCACCGAGCGCGGCATCGGCAACGGCATCAGCTTCCTGATCTTCGCCGGCATCGTCGCGCGCATTCCGCAGGGCGTGGCCGCCTTCCTGCAGGCACCCGACATCCCGGCCGGCATCCTGTTCGTAATCCTGGCGCTCGTCGTCGTGGCCGTGATCGTTTACATCCAGGAGGGCCAGCGGCGCATCCCCATCCAGTACGCGTCGCGCGTCCGGGGCCGGCGCATGTACCAGGGTGGCGCGACCTTCCTGCCGTTGCGCGTCAACCAGGCAGGCGTCATCCCGATCATCTTCGCTGTCAGCATCCTGCTGTTCCCGACCCAGATCGCGTCCTACTTCGCGACGCCGCCGGGCGCAGAGCCGAGTCTCGTCAACGCGATTGCCGACGGCATCGTCGGCTTCTTGAGCCCGTCGGGGATTCCCTACATCCTGGGTTACTTCCTCTTGACCATGGGCTTCACGTACTTCTATACCGCGTTCACATTCAAGCCCGATGAGACGGCCGACCAGCTGCGCAAGAACGGTGGCTTCATACCCGGCATCAGACCCGGCGCACCCACGCGCGACTATTTGCAGAAGGTCGTCTTCCGGCTGAGTCTGGCGGGCGCGATCTTCCTCGCGCTGATCGCTGTTTCGCCCATTGTGCTGTCCGCGCTCTTCGCGGGTCAGGGCGTCGTAGGCGGCTTTGCGCTAGGTGGCACGGCGCTGCTCATCGTGGTCAGCGTCGTGGTCGAGACGATGAAGCAGATCGAGGCGCAGCTCATGATGCGCAATTACGAGGGCTTCATTCGTTGAGGGTGTATGTCATGGTCGGAGCGCCGGGTGCGGGCAAGGGCACGCAGGCGGCGCTCCTGTCCGAGCGGCTGGGGATCCCCCATGTCGCATCGGGCGATCTCTTCCGTGACAACATCAAGCGTGGCACCGCACTCGGCAAGAAGGTCAAGAGCTTTCTCGAGACGGGCACGCTGGTGCCCGATTCCATCACCGTCCAGATGATCTCCGATCGCCTCGCCCAGCCCGATGCCGCCGAAGGCGCCATCCTCGATGGCTTCCCGCGGACCCGGCCCCAGGCCGAGGCGCTCGACGCGATGGTCGTCAAGATGAACGGCGAGGTCGCCGCGGCACTGTACGTCGACGTGGCGCGCGAAGAGCTGCTGCGCCGCCTGTCGGGGCGCTGGATCTGCACGGTCACGCCCGATCACGTCTATCACGCTGTCGCCCGCCCCCCCAAGGTGGATGGTGTGTGCGACATCGACGGCGCGCCGCTGTACCAGCGCGACGATGACAAGCCCGCCACAGTTGAGGCGCGGCTCGAGGGACAGCTGCCGCCCATGTACGAGGTCGTCGACTACTACACCGACCGCGGCGTGCTCAGCACGGTTGACGGTGACGGCGAGGTGGCCGCGGTGACCGAGGCGCTGCTGCACGCCATCGCCCAGCCGGTCCGCCAGCAGGGCTAGGTATGACACCCGACCGGCGGGTAACGCTCAAGAGCAGTGCCCAGATCGAGAAGATGGCCATCGCCGGCGCGCTCGTCGCGTCCGTGCTCGATCGCCTCGCGATCGAGGTCAAGCCCGGCGTAACCACGCTCCAGCTCGATGCCATTGCCGAGGAGATGATTCGCGCCTATGGGGGAGTGCCCTCGTTCATCGGCGTGCCCGGCCGCGTGGCACCCTATCGCCACACGCTGTGCGTCTCACTGGACGACGAGATTGTCCATGGCGTGCCCGGCTCACGACGCATCCGCGACGGCCAGATCGTGTCGGTCGACGCCGGCGCGATCGTCGACGGCTGGCACGGCGACGCGGCGCGCACGTTCATCGTGGGTGAGGTCCCCGACGAAGTACGCCGGCTCGTTGAGACAACGGAGCGTGCCATGTACGCCGGCATCGCCGCGGCCCAGCCGGACGCGTACCTCGCGGACATCTCGGGCGCCATCGAGGACATCGCGCGCGACTCCGGCTATGGCATCATCCGCGCCTTTGTGGGCCACGGCATAGGCACCGAGATGCACGAAGAGCCACAGGTCACCAACTACCGCACCGGGTCGCGCGGCCGGCGCATCGAGCCCGGGCTATGCCTGGCGATCGAGCCGATGTTCACCCTGGGCGGCCACGAGGTGCGCATCCAGGAGGACGGCTGGACAGTGGTCACCGCCGACGGGGTGCTCGCCGCGCACTGGGAGAACACGATCGCGGTGACCCCCGACGGCCCGCGCATCCTGACCGCGTCAGCTCCGGCGGCCGTGCCTGCGACGCCCGTCGAGGCGTTGCCGACAAGGTGACGCTTCTGGTACACTCTTCGTTCGTGCGTCAGACCGTGTCCGGCGCGTCACCACGCTCGGTGGCTGGGTCATTCCTGGCCCTGAATCCGGGCCCCATTCACCGTCAGTTTCAATTGAAGGAGCCTGCCGCCGCCTGTGACCAAGAAGGACGCAATCGAAGTCGAGGGCACTGTTATCGAGCCGTTGCCCAACGCTATGTTCGCCATCGAGATCGATGCCGCGGACAAAGTGAACAAACACCGCGTCCTGGCGCACATCAGCGGCAAGCTGCGCATGAATTTCATCCGCATCCTGCCCGGCGATCGGGTGCGCGTCGAGCTGTCGCCCTACGACCTCTCGCGCGGCCGGATCACCTACCGACTCAAGTAGAAGGACTCTCGTGAAGGTCTCGGCATCAGTCAAAACGCGCTGCGATAACTGCAAGATCGTCCGTCGCCACGGCGTGGTGATGGTCATCTGCACGAATCCCAAGCACAAGCAGCGCCAGGGCTAAGGGAAGCAGATGGCACGTATCTCCGGTATCGACATCCCGCGCGAGAAGCGCGTCGAGGTCGCTCTGACGTACATCTTCGGCATCGGCCTGCCGACGAGCCAGAAGATCCTCGCCCAGGCGAACGTCAACGGCGACACGCGCGTGCGCGACCTGACTGAAGACCAGGTCAACCGGCTGCGCGAGCTCATCGACCGGCGCTACAAGGTCGAGGGCGACCTGCGCCGCGAGGTCGCGCTGAACATCAAGCGACTCCAGGAGATCGGCTCGTATCGCGGCATGCGCCATCGGCGCAACCTGCCCGCGCGCGGCCAGCGAACGAAGACCAACGCGCGCCAGCGTCGCGGACCGCGGCGGACCGTCGGCGTAAAGCGCAAGAAGTAGGAGCAGTCACGACCTGATGGCGGAGAAGAAGGGCGCGAAGAAGACGCGTCGGCGCGAAAAGAAGAACGTGCCGGCCGGCCACGCGCACATCCAGGCCAGCTTCAACAACACGATCATCACCATCACGGACCTTGCCGGCGGCACGGTCTCGTGGGGCAGCGCCGGCGTGGCCGGCTTCAAGGGCTCGCGCAAGAGCACGCCCTACGCCGCGGCACTCTCCGCCGAGGGCGCTGCGCGCAAGGCCATGGAGCACGGTGTGCGCCAGGTCGAGGTTTTCGTGAAGGGCCCCGGCGCGGGCCGTGAGCAGGCCATCCGCTCGCTCCAGGCCGCAGGCATCGAAGTGACGGCGATCACCGACGTGACGCCTATCCCGCACAACGGCAACCGCGCTCCCAAGCGCCGCCGCGTCTAAGGGGAGCTACCAACACATGTCACGTTACCGCGGTCCCGTTTCGCGCCTGTGCCGGCGCGAGGGCATGAAGCTCTTCCTGAAGGGCGCCAAGTGCTACACCAAGAAGTGCCCATTCGAGCGCCGTCCCACTCCGCCCGGCCAGCACGGTGTGCGTCGGCGCAAGGTGTCGGACTTCGGCGTGCAGCTGCGCGAGAAGCAGAAGATGCGCCGCATCTACAGCGTCCACGAGCGCCAGTTCCGGCGCTACTTTGATGAGGCCGAGCGCCACACGGGCGTCACCGGCGAGGCGCTGCTGCGCCTGCTCGAGACGCGCCTCGACAACGTGGTCTTCCGAATGGGCTTTGCCACCAGCCGCGCCCAGGCGCGCCAGCTGGTGACCCACGGCCACTTCATCGTCAACGGCACCCCGACGAACATCTGTTCGTATGCGGTGGCCGAGGGCGACAGGCTCGAGGTGCGCGAGACGAGCCGCAAGTCGGAGTACTTCAAGAACGCGCGTGAGCTGCTGAAGGGCGCCCAGCGCCCCGATTGGCTGTCGGTTGACGCCGACAAGCTGAGTGGCAGCGTCAACGCCCAGCCACGGCGCGACCAGATGCCGGCGGAGCTGAACGAGCAGCTGGTCGTCGAGTACTACTCGAGGTAGTGATGCGGGCACTGTGCCCGCTTAGGAGATGCATCCATGATTGAACTGGAAAACCCACAGATCGAGGCCGTCGGCGAGACGCAGGACTGGTACGCCAAGTACGAGGCCAGCCCGCTCCCCGCCGGCTACGGCGTAACCATCGGCAACGCGCTGCGGCGCGTCCTGCTGTCATCGCTCGAGGGCGCCTCGGTGACCTCGATCCAGGTGCGCGACGTTTACCACGAGTTCAGCACTATTCCGGGTGTCGTCGAGGACGTGACCGCCATTGTGCTCAACGTCAAGAAGCTGCGCCTAAAGAGCTATGCGCCCCATCCCGTCCAGCTGCGACTGTCGAAGTCTGGCGCGGGCGCAGTGACGGCTCGTGACATCGAGGCCAACGCGGACGTCGAGATCATCAATCCCGACCAGCACCTGCTTACCCTCGACTCGGACGATGTGCCGGTCGAGATCGACATGACGGTCGAGCGCGGGGTCGGCTACCTCGCCGCCGAGCGCAGCGAGCAGCTGCCGATCGGCGTGATCCCGGTCGACGCGATCTTCTCGCCGGTGCGCAAGGTCAATTACACGGTCGAGAACACGCGCGTCGGCCAGATGACCAACTACGACAAGCTGACGATCGAGATCGAGACCGACGGCTCGCTCACGCCGGAAGAGTCGCTCAGCCGAGCGGCAGAGATCCTCGTCGGCCAGTTCAGCCTCTTCACGGCCGCCGGCAAGGCGCTCGTGGCCGGCGAGGCTGGCGTGCCCGGCGCGCCGCAGCTGCCGCCGAACATGCTCGACATGCCGATCGAAGAGCTCGACCTGCCCATGCGCGCCTACAACTCGTTGAAGCGCAACAACATCGTCAAGGTCGGCCAGCTGCTGCAGCTCCAGGACGAGGATCTGCTGCGGATGCGCAACTTCGGCAAGAAGTCGCTCGATGAGATGAAAGAGCGTCTGCGCATGCGCGGGTTCCTGCCGCCTGATGAGGGTGGCGACGCGGCCGAATTTGATCCCGAGGACGGCCTGGGCGACTTGGACGAGGACGAGTAGCCAAGTGGCTCACTGCATAGGCGGCCGCAAGCTGAGTCGCAAGACCGGCCCGCGCAAGGCGCTGTTCAAGAACCTGATCGTCGCCGTGCTGCGCTATGAGCAGATCAAGACGACCGAAGCACGCGCCAAGGAAGTGCGCGGCCAGGTCGAGCACGTCATTACGCTCGCCAAGGACGGCTCGCTCGCCGCGCGGCGCCAGATCATCGCGACGCTGCCCGACGAGCCGCTCGTCATCGATAAGCTGATCAACGAGATCGCGCCCAAGTACGGCGATCGCGCCTCCGGCTACACCCGAATCATCAAGATCGGGCCACGCAACGGAGACAAGGCGCCAATGGTCCAGCTCGAGCTGGTCTAGCGAGCAGACGCCGGCCTTATGGGCGGCATGGCCAAGGGCGACCGCGAGGTTGCCACCAGGAAGCGCGCCCGAGAGGGCGTCTCCGTGCGGTACCGCGCACGGGTCGAATACGACGGCACTGACTTTGCCGGCTTCCAGGTTCAACCTGGGGGACGGACGGTCCAGGGTGAGCTGGAAAGCGCGCTCAGCCGACTCTCGAATGGCGACCGAGTCGTCGTCGATGGCGCTGGGCGCACCGATGCCGGGGTTCACGCACGCGGGCAGGTGATCGCTTTCACCTATCGCGGGCGGCTCGGTCGGTCGGAGCTCAACAAAGCCCTCGCGGCAGGCCTCCCAGCGGACATCGGGCTTGGTCCGATCCTCCAGGTGGGACAAGGCTTCAGCCCGCGTCACCAGGCCAAGTACCGGGAATACCGCTACCTGATCTGGAATGGACCGCGCAGCCCGCTGCGCGAGCGCCAATCACTTGGCGTCCGTGAGCGGCTCGACGTCGCGGCGATGGCTGCGGCGGCAAAGGTCTTCGTCGGCCGGCACGATTTCTCCGCCTTTGGTGGGACGGATCGTCAGCCGGTGCGGACGCTGACCAAGCTGAGCGTCACTCGCAGGGGGGAGCTGATCACCGTTACTGTGATCGGCGACGCGTTCCTGAGGGGAATGGTGCGGCGAATCGTCGCCGCTCTGCTGCGCGTGGGCCACGGTAAGGCGATGGCCAGGGACCTGGCTAAGGCGCTGGGTGAAGGCCACCCGGCGTTCCACGGCGAAGCAGCCGCGCCACGGGGACTGACTCTGTGGAGGGTGCCGATGGGAGCGCGCCACAAAACACGAAAATGGCAAGAAGTCGAGTAGACGAGGACAATCTGGGTTGATGAGCAGGACATATAGCCCGCGGGCTAGCGAGATCGAGCGTCACTGGTTCGTGGTCGATGCCACCAACCAGCGCCTCGGCCTGCTCGCATCACGTATTGCCGTTGTGCTCGAAGGCAAGCACAAGCCGATGTTCGCGACGCACATTGATACAGGTGACCACGTCATCGTGCTGAACGCGGCCAAACTCGACGTCGGCGGCAAGAAGGCCGAGCAGAAGATGTACTCGCGCCACTCTGGCTACCCGGGCGGCTACCGCGAGGAGAACCTCGCCGACCTGCTCGCGCGGCGACCGGAAGAGGTCATCCGCCGCGCCGTGAAGGGCATGCTGCCGCGCAACAAGCTGGGCGTTCAGCAGCTTCGCAAACTGAAGATCTACGCGGGCACCGAACACCCGCACGAGGCGCAGCAGCCCGAGCCGCTGCCCATGGGAGGTTCGACCCGCTGATGGCTGCTGCAGCTACTGCTTCCTTCTTCTACGGCACGGGCCGGCGCAAGACGAGCATCGCCCGTGTGCGACTCCTGGCGGGCGAGGGCGAGATCGTCGTCAACGGTCGCTCGCTCGACGAGCACTTCGGCAATGCGATCGACCTGACCGAGCTCACGATGCCGTTCAAGGTGACCAATACCGAAGGTCGCTACAACGCCATGATCAAGGTTGAGGGCGGCGGCCATCACGGCCAGGCTGGCGCGATCCGTCACGGCATCGCCCGCGCCCTTCTGCAGTCGGACCCGGAGGGCCTTCGCGTCCCGCTCCGCTCAGCCGGCCTCCTGTCGCGTGACCCGCGCATGAAGGAGCGCAAGAAGTACGGCCTGAAGCGAGCACGCAAGGCGCCGCAGTACACGAAGCGCTAAGCCTGCGCAGGGGCCCTCACGGGCTCTGCTGCGCGTCGTCCCTCATCCCGCCCATGGGAGCGTGATGCCGGACTCCTTGCGGGCGGTAAATTTCCAGCCGCCTGAAGCGGCCAGGTGCCGCGCATCTAGCGGTCGCCGCGAGTCAGGTTGGGCATAGCCCAGTAGCGCCATAGTCGGTCGGCCATCGGCGGCCCACTCTGGCCGCACATGGAAGACGTCTACGGCCAATACGCGGAAGCGTTGCGCGCCGGCCACCAATTCGCGGCCTCGGGCCAGCTCAAGGACGCTCTGCGCTGTTACCGCGCGGCAACCGAGCTCGCCGCTGAACGCGCTCTGCCACACGTCGCCTTGGGTGGCACTCTTCTGCGCCTCGGCCAGGCGCGTGACGCGCTCGCAGCGTACGAGCGCGCGCTCGAACTGGAACCCGATCAGATCGACGCCCTGACCGGGCGCGCGGCTGCCTTGCTTGCGGCCGGCCGGCGCGCCGAAGCGGCGCAGGTCCAGGAGCAGATCAAGCACGGTCCGGCCGTGACCAGCGCGCCCGCCGGACACGCGACACCGGCGTCCGGTGCGGACCGTTACCTGGCAAGCGGCGAGCAAGCCCGCCGGGCGGGCAAGATCGACGCCGCGATCGACGCCTGGCTGTCCGAATCGGCCGAGCATCGCGTGGCCGGCCATCACGACGCCGCGCTCGACGCCTGCCTGCGCGCCCTTGCCCTCGACTCGTCCGCACCGCGCATCCACCTCGAGATCGCCCGCGCCTGGCTGGCTCGCGGCTGGCCGGATCGGGCGGCACAGCGGCTGCAGCTGCTCGAGCGGCTGCTGGCGCTCCAGCCTGACAAGAACGTCGCTGCCGCCGCGCGCGAGCTGTTCAGCCACTAAGGCGCGTGCGGGCGCCTACAATTCGCGCCAATGGACCAGCTCATCGAACTGGTCAAAAGCCTCCAGGTTCAGCCGGTTGCGCTCCTGGATATCGGCTTGACCGCACTCCTCATCTACGGCCTCTTCAGCCTGATTCGGGGCACCCGCGCGGTGCGTCTCGTGATCGGCGTGACCGTGCTGTACGTCATCTACGTGCTCGCTCAGGCATTCGGCCTCCAGCTGCTGTCGCAGATCCTGCAGGCCGGCGCGGTGGTTGGACTGCTCGCCCTGGTGGTCGTCTTCCAGCCTGAGCTGCGCCGTGGGCTCGAGCGAATAGGCCGTTTCGGGTCGATGGGCTGGCTGCTGGCGCCCGGAGCGCGCGCGACGTCGGAGCGAGTCGGTGCGCTGGTCGCGAAGGCAGCGCTGGCGCTCTCTGCGCGACGAGTCGGTGCGCTCATCGTCATCGAGCGCGAGACCGGTCTGCAGGACGCTGCCGAGACCGGGATCATGCTCGACGCCCAGCTCACGGTTGAGCTCCTCGAGACCATCTTCACGCCGCACTCGGCGCTGCATGACGGCGCCGCGATCGTGCGCCATGAGCGCGTGGCCTCGGCCGGTGTCGTGCTGCCGCTGAGCGAGAGCGGCCTGTATCGCGAGCGCTTCGGCACGCGCCACCGCGCGGCCCTGGGCATAACCGAGCAGACGGACGCGATCGCGGTCGTCGTCAGCGAGGAGACGGGCAGCGTCAGCCTCGTCGAGCGCGGCCGGATCGTGCGCGATCTCGATGAGCCGCGCCTGGGCAAGGCGCTCGTCGAGCTGCTCGAACATTCGCCACTCACCGCCGTCAAGATCCCGGAGCGCGGGCTGGGCCGTCTACCCGAGCGGGCGGGCGCCATCTCGCGCAGCATCGCCTCGCGCCGGCCTCGTCGGCGCGGTGCCGCCGGCGGGTCGAAGACCACGACGGGCACCCCATCCGAGTGAGGCGCGTCACCGACTTCCTGCGGCGCAACTGGCCGCTCCGCCTGGGGGCGATCCTGCTCGCGACGGTGCTCTACACCGGTCTTGTTCTTGCCCAGAACGTGCGCACCTGGGATGGCGAGGTGCCCATCGAGCGAATCCGCCAGCCCGCCAATGTGACCCTGCTGGCCGACATCCCGCCGGTAACGAGCATTCGCTATCGGGCTCCGATCGACGTTCTGCTCTCGCCGAGCTCATTCGCCGCCACCGTCGACCTATCGCGAGTGACCGCGCAGACAGGCGGTCCGCCAGTCGCCGTGCCAGTGACCCTCATCTCGCTGGACCAGCGGGTTCAGATCGTCGATTTCCAGCCGCGCGAGGTGCAGGTTCAGCTCGACCCGGTCGCCGAGCGCAGCTTGCCGGTCACGGTGACGGTGGGAACTGTTCCCGACGGGATCAGTGTGGGGCCGCGTCAGATTGAACCAGCCACGGTGACGATTCGCGGCGCATCGTCACGCGTGGGCTCCGTCAGCCAGGTCGTTGCCCGGGTGAGCGTCGACGCCTCGGCATTGAACGTGGACAGCGATGTCGAGCTGGTCGCGGTCGATGGCAACGGCAACGAAGTGCCCAATGTCGAGATCGATCCCGAGCGGGTGCGGGTGCGCATCGCCGTCGCACGCGAGCTGGCCACCGTGACGCTGCCGGTGGTGCCGATATTCTCCGGCCAGCCCGCTTTTGGCTATCGCATCAACGCGATCACGGTCGAGCCGCTCGTTGTGACGGTAAGCGGCGAGGCCGCCACAGTTGCCCGGCTCGACAGCGCACCCACGCTGCCGATCAGCGTGGAAGGCCGCACGACCGACCTCGAGGCGAACATCGGCCTCGATCTGCCCGACGGCGTGAGCGTTAACGGCCCAGACCAGGTCAGCGTCATGCTGACGATTGAGCCCGAGATCGGCTCGCGAACGTTCTTCGCGGCCGTGACGTTGGTGGGTGCCGATCCGTCGTTGATCTATCAGGTCGACGTGTCCCAAATTCAAGCCAACGCGACCGGACCTCTCACGGTTTTGGCTGGTATCGATCCGTCCAGCGTCGTCGCCACGGTCGATGTGACCGATCTGGGAATCGGTACGCACGGGGACGTCCAGTGGTCGCTCACCCAGATCGAGGGAGTGGAGTTCGCAACCCGCGCTGACCTGCGCACTGTCGTGATTACCGCGGCAAGTCCGAGCGCATCGCCGTGACCAGGCTCTTCGGCACGGACGGGATCCGCGGCGTGGCCAACGAGGATCTGACGCCGAAGCTGGCGTTCGACTTGGGCCGCGCCACTGCGTCGCACATGCTGGCCGGCGGCCGTTCGCTGCTGCTCGGCCAGGACACGCGCCGCTCGGGCGACATGCTCGCGTCTGCAGTCGCGGCGGGGGCCATGTCGCTCGGCGCTGATGTGCACCGACTTGGCGTCTGTCCGACACCTGCGCTGATCCACCTCACCGCATCGGGCGATCACGGCGCCGGGATCATGGTCAGCGCGTCGCACAATCCGGCGCGCGATAACGGCCTCAAGGTCGTCGACGAGCGCGGCCTCAAGCTCGACGATCCGGTCGAGAACGAGCTCGAGGCACTCATCTTTCGCGCCGACGAGCTCGCCGGTCCCGATAACTCCGGGATGGGCCGCGAGATACACGCCAAACATGCGCTCGACGATTACGTCCGCCATCGGCTCGAAATCGCAGCGCGCTGCGCCAGCCACGCCAGAGTCGTCCTCGACTGCGCCAACGGCTCGGCCGGTGATGTGGCGCCGCGCATCCTCGCCGGGACCGGCGCGACCGTCGACGCGCGCTTCAACGAGCCCGACGGCATGAACATCAATCTCGATTGCGGCGCCACCGCGCCGGAGGCCCTGGCGAAGATCGTGGCCGAAACGAAAGCCGACATCGGCTTCGCGCTCGATGGCGACGCCGATCGTTGCGTGGCCGTGGATGAAACAGGAACCGTCGTGGACGGTGACCAGCTCATCGGCATCATTGCCCTCGATCGGCTCGGTCGGGGCGCCCTGGCCAACGGCATCGTCGTCGCGAGCGTTTTGTCCAACGGCGGTTTGGAGAAGGCTGTAACGGCCGCCGGCGGTTCACTTGCGCGGACACCGGTCGGCGACAAGTACATCCTCGATCTAATGTTGGTCACTGATGCCGCCCTGGGCGGCGAGAAGAGCGGCCACATCATCGTGCGCGAGCACGCCGTCGCCGGTGACGGGATTGTCACCGCGCTCGAGGTCCTGGCGATCCTCGCCCGGAGTGGCAAACGCCTCTCCGAGCTGGCCGCGCAGATCGCGCTCTACCCGCAGCAGCAACGCGCGATCCCGGTTCGTCACAAGGACCAGTGGGAGGCAGATCCCACCTTCACGCGCGCGGTTGACGAGGCGCGGCGGTCGCTGAAGGATGGCGGCCGACTTCTCGTCCGCCCCTCGGGCACGGAATCGGCCCTGCGAATCATGGTCGAAGGTGAAGACGAAAAACAGGTAATGGCGCTGGCCGACTCGCTCGCAGCGCTGGCCGCCGAGCGACTGAACTAGGACGCGGAAGGAACAGATCTCGAATGTGTGGAATCGTTGGCTACATCGGTCCGCGCCAGGCAGCGCCCATCCTGATGGAGGGCCTCGCGCGTCTTGAGTACCGCGGCTATGACTCAGCCGGCATAGCGCTGGTCACAAGCGGCGGCGAGATGTTCGTCGAGAAGCGCGCCGGCAAGCTGGAGAACCTGCGCACGGCGCTCGCGGAAGACGGCACGCCCACGGCAGCCATCGGCCTCGCGCATACGCGCTGGGCGACGCACGGCCGGCCGAACGACATGAACGCCCACCCACACACCGACTGCTCGGGCCAGATCACGGTCATTCACAACGGCATCATCGAGAACTTCAAGCAGCTGCGCGACGACCTGAAGGCGGGCGGTCACAAGCTCTCTTCCGACACCGACACTGAGGCCCTCGCACACCTGATCGAGGACGCCTACGCAGGTGACATCGCCGACGCGACGCGCGCGGCGCTGCGCCAGGCTCAAGGCGCCTATGCCGTCGCAGTGATGCACGCCGCGGAGCCGAACCGGTTGGTCGGCGCGCGCATGAACGTGCCGCTCATCGTCGGCGTCGGCGATGGCGAGAACTTCCTGGCGTCCGATGTTGCCGCCGTGCTGGCCCACACCCGCAAGGTGATCTTTCTCGACGAGGGCGACGTCGCCGACATCACCGCGCAGTCGGTCAAGGTCACCGGCATTGACGGCGAGCCGCGCGAACGACTCGTGCACACCATCGACTGGGACATCGAGCGCGCCGAGAAGGGCGGTTACCCGCACTTCATGCTGAAGGAGATGCACGAGCAGCCTGAGGCGCTGCGCGCGGCGATCACCGGACGGGTGCACGACTCGACGATCGAGCTTGACGAGCTCGAGCCCATCGCCGCCCGATTGCGCGAGGTCGAGCGCATCGAGTTCGTGGCCTGCGGGACAGCCAACTACGCGAGCGCGGTGGGGGCGTATGTGATGCAGGACTGGCTGAACATGCCCGCCCGCTGGAACATCGGCTCCGAGTTCCGCTACTCGCCGCCGCCGCTCGACAAGAAGACGCTCGTCATCGCGGTGACGCAGTCAGGCGAGACGGCCGACACGATCGCGCCGACGCGCTACGCGCGCGCCCAGGGCTGTCCGATCATCGCGGTCACCAACACGGTCGGCTCGGCGATCACCCGCGAGGCCGACGCGGTGCTGTTCCTTCAGGCTGGACCCGAGATCGCGGTCGTCGCCACAAAGACATTCGCGACGCAGGTGACGACGCTCATCCTGCTCGCAGCGGCGATGGCCAAGCTGCGCGGCCGCCTGCCGCGCGAGCGCGAGCGCCAGCTCGTGGCCGAGCTGCGCGCGCTGCCCGACAAGGCGGCGCGGGCCCTGGTGCTGGCCGAGCCCGCCAAGGAGCTCGCGCGGCGCTATGTGAACTCGCGTGGCTTCATGTTCGTCGGCCGCGGCGTGACTTACCCGGTCGCGCTCGAGGGCGCGCTCAAGCTCAAGGAAGTCTCGTACGTCCATGCCGAGGGGTACGCCGCGGGCGAGCTCAAGCACGGCCCCATCTCGCTGCTCGACGCCGAGGTGCCGCTCGTCGCCATCGCGACGCGCTCGTCGGTCCGGGAGAAGCTCATCAGCAACGTCATGGAGGGTCGCGCGCGTGATGCGCGGGTGCTCGCGGTGGCGACCGAGGGAGACGACGACATGACCGAGTTCGCGGACGACATCCTGTGGGTGCCCGAGTCGATCGAGGAGCTGTCGCCCGTCCTCGCGGCGATCCCGTTGCAGCTCTTCGCCTACCACACCGCGGTCGCGCGAGGCACCGACGTCGACCAGCCGCGCAACCTCGCTAAGTCGGTGACGGTCGAGTAGTCTGCGGCGCCTATGGCGCTTGCTGGCGGCCCGCCGGTGCCCGAGGGCACGACAGAGCTGGGCATCGACATCATCAAGGTCGAGCGCATCGCGGCGGCGCTCAAGAAGTTCGGCGACCGCTTCCCCAAGCGCGTCCTGACTGAGGCCGAGCAGCGCTACGTGCGCAACCGGCCGCAGAACTTCGCCGGGCGCTGGGCGGCCAAGGAGGCGGTGTCCAAGGTCCTCGGCCTGGGCGTGCGCGGCGTGGGCTGGACCGAGATCGAGATCGTGCGATTGCCGACCGGCGCGCCTTCGGTCCGGCTGTCCGGCCGGGCCAAACGCCGCGCCGAGCAGCTGGGCATGGGGCGCATCGCCGTGTCGATCTCGCACGAAGGCGACTACGCGGTGGCAATCGCGTTCGGGATCCGAGCCGAGGGCGGCGCCTACATCCTCCCCGTCGACATCAACGAGCGGCTCGACGCGCGCGAGAAACAGATCCTGGCGCGGATGGAGCGGCTGCGCGACATGGACAACGAGTCGCGCCAGAGCTAGGCGCGATGGCCCTCGATGCCGCGACCTGCGCGGCGCTGCTACCCAAACGCCCGCGCGACGGCCACAAAGGCTCCTTCGGGACACTCCTGTGCGTGTGCGGCTCGCTTGATTACGCCGGCGCGGCGCTGCTGTGCGGCCTCGGCGCCGCGCGCGCCGGCGCGGGCCTCGTCGTCCTGGCGGTGCCCGCCGCGCTGCAGCCGGTCATCGCGGGCCGCGTGCCCGAGCTCGTCACAGTGGCGCTACCCGAGCAGCCCGCCGGTCGTGGGGCAGATTCGGTCGAGGCCGAGGCGCTGGTGCAGGCGAAGGCGCCTGATGCGTTGGCCATCGGCTGCGGCATGGCCGAGAACGAGGGCAACCGCGAGCTCGTGTTGCGCCTCCTCGCGGCCGCGGGCCCGGCGGCGGTGCTCGATGGCGGCGCGCTCAACCTCCTGGCGCGCAGCGGTCGATGGTGGGCCGCGAACAGGCGCGACTGCGTGCTGACGCCGCACCCGGGCGAGTACGCGCGGATCATGGGCACGCCCGCCGGCGCCACAGACGACGCGCGCGAAGCTTCAGCGAAGGCGGCCGCAGAGCGCTTCGGTCAGGTGGTCGTGTTGAAAGGCGCGCGCACCGTCATCGCCAGTCCCGATGGCCAGGTCGCGACCTCGCCGTTTGCCAATGCTGCATTGGCGACGGCCGGCTCGGGCGACGTTCTCGCCGGGACGATCGGCGCGCTCATGGCCCAGCGGCTGACGCCCTTCGACGCGGCGCGAGTTGGGGTGTGGCTGCACGGCCGGGCCGGCGAGCGCGTCAGCGAACGGCTGGGCGACTCCGGCCTGATCGCGTCGGACCTGCCGTACGAGATTGCCGTCGCCCGGCACGAGCTGGCCGCGACCCGCGCGTGAGCAGCGCGTCGATCGACCAGCGTCTCGCCGAAGCAGGGCTGCCGCGCCTGCCGCGGTGCGTCTGGGCCGAGATCGATGAATCCGTCCTGGCGGGCAACCTGGCGGCCGTGCGCGACATCGTCGGGTCGAACGTCGAGCTGAGCGCGGTCATCAAGGCGGACGCGTACGGCCACGGCCTGATCCCCGTCGGAAGGGTGTTTGAGGAGGCCGGCGCGGATCGGCTGTGCGTCGCCGGCATCGACGAGGCGACGGCGCTGCGTGCAGCCGGCATCACCCTGCCGATCCTGATCCTGTTCCCGATCCCCGCCGGCGAGGTCGCTCGCGCCGCCACGGAGCGCTTCGAGATCGTCGCCTCAGACGCTTCGACGACCGCCGCGACGCTCACGGTGTGGCGCGCCTCACCCCCTCCGGCCGGCACCGAGCTGCGCGTCCATCTCGAGGTCGAGACCGGCTTGGCGCGCGGCGGCTTCAAGCCCGACGCCGTTGCCGACGCGGCCAAGCTCATCTCTGCCACGCCGGGCGTCGTCCTCGCCGGACTGTGGTCGCACCTGGCGCGCTCTGAGGACGCTGCGGCGACCGACGCCCAGGTGGCAGCCTTCGAAGCTGCGTCAGACGGCGTGAGCGAGGCCGGTCTGCCGTTGCCGCCGCGCCACCTGTCGGCAACAGGCGGGCTGTTCGCGGGCCGGGCGCCGCTCTACGAGGGGGTGCGCATAGGTCTCGCGCTCTACGGGCTGCTACCCGACGGCTTCCCGGTGGGCGCCAACCAGAAGACGGCGATGGAGCGCCTCCGCCCGGCGATGGCCGTCAAGTGCCGGCCGCTGCGGGTCGAGATGTTCCCACAGGGCACCCCAGTGAGCTACGGCGGAGTGTGGCGGGCCCCCCGTGAGTCGCGCATCGCGACCCTCCCGATCGGCTACGGCGACGGCTGGGCGCGTGCCTATTCGCCGCTCGCGGGCGCCCTTGTGCGCGGCGTCAAGGTCCCTTTGGTGGGCTCGATTGCCATGGATGCGGTCATGGCCGATGTGACTGAGGTCGGAGATGTGGGGTTGGATGATGAGGTCGTGTTGATCGGTGCCCAGGAAGGGTCGGAGATCGTGACAAACGAGCTGGCGCGGGTGCGCACCACCATTCCTTGGGAAATCGTCACGAGCATGGCCTACCGACTACCCCGGGTGTACCATCGCGGCCCAGTACTAAAGGGCCTGCGCACACTTGCAGGAGAGGCCCGGTCGGCTCAAAAGCTGGGTGAATCGCACATCTCGTAGGGAGTTCGATGAGCGAATACGGATCGGCCAACGAGCTGACCTTCGAGGACCCCGTCGAGTCGCTGGCGCGTGAGATCCAGCTGTACGGCATGACCGGTCCGGCGATGATGTTCCTGGAGGCCAGTCGTCCCTACCGCGCGCTGGGCAGCCAGGCGATGGTCTTCTTCGACCCGGTGCTGCGGACAATCTTCGGCAGCGGCTCGGACGCCATGCAGCGCGTCCTCTCCGACGAAGGTGGCATCGAGCGCCTCATCGAGCGGCTCGAGGAGATCGACGAGGAGCCCGGATACGACGCCTGATTGATCAGGCTTTCGGCGCCACCTCGTTCTGCGCCCAGGCATAGAGGGCGTCGTAAACCGGTAGCTCAAGCTTGAGCTGTTGTTGGTCGTCCATCTCGAGCAGCGCAAACCCATCGGCGATCGCCATCAGACCGGCCGACTCCGGCGTCTGCCCCACGTCCTCGGCGACGTCTGCGCCATGCACCACCTTGGCCATCAGCAGGACGGCCGGATCGGTGATCCTGAACTCGCTGATGAGCGTCTCGAAGGAGCACTTGCCGTCCTGGTGGGTGTATTTCGCGCCTGGGGCGTCAAAGCTCATTGCCCCTTCCCGCTCCGCGTACTCGAGCACCTGGTCGCGCGGCACATAGACAATTTCAGCGTCGGCATCGATGAAGGTGAGGATGAGCCAGGGACAGGCGATGCGATCGGTGTGCGGGTGCTCGCGCGTGACCCATTTCACGGTCTGGCCCTCCGATTCGGTTAACGTGCAGCGGTGACCCAACCGAGATCGAGCCCATCAGCTGCGCCCATCGTGGTGGTTACGACGCACTCTAGCGAGCAGACGCGCGACTTCGCGGCCGCGCTGGCAGCCGTCGCGCAGGCCGGCGACCGCATCGCGTTGGTCGGGCCGCTCGGCGCCGGCAAGACGCAGTTCGCCAAGGGTTTCGCAGCCGGTCTGGGGGTGCGCGAGGTCGTCAATTCGCCGAGCTTCACGCTCATGGCCGAGTACGCCGGGCGGTTGCCCCTCTTCCACCAGGATCTGTACCGGCTCAATGGCGCGGAAGAGATCCTGGCCGGCGGAATGGTCGACGAGCGTGGCCTCGAGGGTGTCACGCTGAGCGAGTGGGCCGAGCGGCTGCCTTCGGCGCTTGACCGGGAGCGGCTGCTGGTCCGCTTCGAGGTGACCGGCGACGACGAGCGCGAAGTCACGCTGCAGGCGGCCACGCCGCGCCACGGCCGCTACCTGCGTGCTGCCCAGTCATGGTGGGCACAGTGATTCTCGTGCTGGACACGGCCACGCGGCGGCCGGTCGTGGCCCTAGCGGCTGCAGACGGCAGCGTGACGGTCGAGCGGACCTGGGAAAGCCGTCATCGCCATGGTGAGGAGCTCCTGGCCCGTCTCGATGAGTGTCTGACCGAGGTCGGTGCGCGACGCGCGGACCTGTCTGCTGTTGTGGTCGGTACCGGACCGGGCTCGTTCACCGGCCTGCGCATAGGGCTGGCGACCGCCAAGACCGTCGCGTACGTCATGAACATCCCGATCGTGGGTGTTTCGAGCACCCTGGCCCTCGCGCAGGCCGCTGCGACCGCCGATCCGCAGCTCGGGCACGTGACGGTCGCCCTGCCCGCCGGCGCCGCCGACCGTTATGTCCATCGCTTCAAGATCGACGATGGAATGGCCATCGAGGCCAAGCCCGCGGCACTGACGGCCAACCGGGCGAAGCCCGATGAGATCGACGGCGAGCAGATAAGTGGTCTGGCGAGCGCTCTGGCGCGACTCGGCACGGCCGCACTCAGCGCGGGCAGGACAGACGAGGCGGGGACGCTTGTGCCCGCTTACGTTGCACTGCCGCGCGGCATTGCCGCCGCCGCGGCGGAGATGACATGGTCGCCCGACCTCCGCTGAAGCTGCGCGTCGAACCCATGGGGCTCGAGGACGTGCCTGCGGTGCACGAGATCGAGCGTGCCAGCTTCCCCACGCCGTGGCCCGACTATGCCTTCCGCCAAGAGCTGCAGACGAACCGCCTGGCGCACTACCTGATCGTGCGCTCCGGCAAGGAGACAGTCGCGTATGGCGGCATGTGGCTGCTCGTCGACGAGGCGCACATCACCACCTTCGCGGTGCTGCCCGAGTGGCGCAGGCGCGGCATCGGCGGCCGCCTGATGGTCGCGCTCATGGACCTCGCCATTGAGCTCAACTCGCGCGTCATGACTCTCGAGGTGCGCCTGTCCAACCGGCCGGCGCGCGATCTCTATGCGCGTTTCGGGTTCAAGCCGGTCGGAGTTCGCCCGCGCTACTACTCGGACAACGGCGAGGACGCGCTGATCATGACCACCGAGGTCCTGTCCGGGCCCGCGATGACCGCACTCGTAGGGCAGATGCGCGAACGCTACGGCGACGGGGAGGACCAGGCTTGACCGCGGAGAGCGGCCTCATCCTGGCCGTCGAGTCGTCGTGCGACGAGACGGCAGTCGCCGTTGTGCGCGATGGTCGGCGCATCCTGACCAGCGTGGTCGCCAGCCAGGTCGCCCTGCACAGCGCAACCGGCGGCATCGTGCCCGAGGTGGCGGCACGGGCCCACCTGCGCTGGATGATCCCGGTGCTGGAGCAGGCGCGGCGCGATTCGGGTATCAAGGATTGGTCGGAGCTCGAGGCGATCGCGGTGACAGAAGGCCCGGGGCTGGCCGGATCGCTGTTGGTCGGTATCACCATGGCCAAGACCCTGGCGTGGCTGCACGACCTGCCGCTCGTGCCGGTCAATCATCTCGAGGGCCACATCTACGCCGCGTGGCTGCTCGACCCTGCTGAGGACGATAAGCCGGTGCCGGAGTTTCCGATCGTGGCCCTCGTCGTCAGCGGCGGCCACACGTTCCTGGTCGAGATGGCCGACCACCTGCGCTACCGGTTGCTCGGCCAGACGGTCGACGACGCCGCGGGTGAGGCCTTCGACAAGGTCGGTCGCTTGCTCGGCCTGCCCTACCCGGGCGGCCCGGCGATCATGAAGGCGGCCGCGGGCGCGGTGGCCAGAGACCGCGTCTTCCCCCGCGCCTGGCTCGGCGAGACGTTCGACTTCTCCTTCTCCGGCCTCAAGACCGCCGCGCGGCGCGAAGTGGCGAGAGAGCTGGGCATCGACGTCAAAGGGATGGGCTCCGACGGCCAGGACCTGCCCGATCAGGCGGTGAGCGAGCTGGCTTACGGGTTCCAGGACTCGGTCGTCGACGTCCTCACATCAAAAACGCTCCGCGCGGCCGAGGAGATAGGCGCGGGGACGATCGTCGTCGGCGGGGGAGTGGCCGCGAACTCCGTGCTGCGCGGCTCCATCGAGAACGAAGCCGCGTCGCGCGGCATCCGCGTGGTCGTGCCGCGCCCCGGGCTGTGCACGGACAACGCGGCGATGATCGGCGCGGCCGGGTTCTTCCGCGCTCGCGCCGGTGCTCGCGCCGGCTCCGATCTCGCCGCTAAGCCATCGCTCAAGCTGGCCGTTCCGGAGCCGGCTTGAGCCGCGCGGAAACGTCTGGCGCGCCGCGCGGCGCCGAGCAGACGGCGCGTTACCTGAAACAGCATGGCCTGGCGCCTCGCAAGCACCGCGGCCAGAACCATCTCGTCGATACCCAGGTGCTCGACGACATCCTCGATCTTGCTGCGCCAACGCCCGGCCGGCACGTGCTCGAGATCGGGCCGGGCTTGGGCATACTGACCGCACCGCTGCTCGAGCGCGGCGCGAAGGTGACCGCGGTCGAGGTCGACGGTCGGCTGGCCGCCCATCTGCGCGACCGGTTCGAGGGGGAGATCGGTGCCGGTTCGCTGCGCCTCATCGAGGCCGACGCTCTCGATACGCCGATGACCGACTTGGCCGACCCGCCCTACGACCTGGTGGCCAACCTGCCTTATGCCATCACCAGCCCGACGATGCATCACGTCCTGGGCGGCGAGCCGCGGCCCGAGCGCTTCGTGGTGATGTTGCAGCGCGAGGTGGCCGAGCGAATTGCGGCGCCGCCCGGTCAGATGAGCTACCTATCCGTATTCGTCCAGTACCACGCCGCGGTGCGCGTCGCGCGGCTGGTGCCCGCGTCGGCATTCGAGCCTGCGCCCGAAGTCCAATCCGCAGTCCTGGTCGGGGAGGTGCGGCCGCGCCGGCTGTCCGACGACGCGGAGGAGGGCCTGTGGCGGCTCGTCCAAGCGGGCTTCCGCGAACGGCGCAAGATGCTTCACAACGTGCTGCCGCGCCAGCTCCCCGCGGTTGGCCGCGAACGCTTCGAGGCCGCGTTGCGCGGCGTGGGGATCGCAACCAATCGCCGGCCGCAGACGGTTTCGGTGGAGGAGTGGCTCGCGCTCGCGGCCGTGCTCGGGCCGCTCGACTGATGCATGCCAGCCCGCGCGCCAAGATCAACTTGACGCTGGCCGTTGAACCGCGCGGCGCTGACGGCTACCACCCCATCGAGTCGCTCATTCTTCGAGTGGGTCTCGCCGATGAGCTGGTCGTGGCCTTCGCCGATCGGGGTCCGGACACACTCACCGTGGCGGGCTTGCCCGGCTGTCCCGTCGAGGGCAACCTGGTGTTGCGTGCCTTTGCCCTCATGCGTCAGGCCATTGGGCACGACCTTCCCCCGCTCGTGGCCCACCTGGACAAGCGCATTCCCATGGCGGCCGGCCTGGGCGGCGGCTCAGCGGATGGGGCAGCCGCGCTTGAGGCCGCGGAAGTTATGTGGGGCGTGGGCATCTCGCCCCAGACGCGCGCCGCGATCGAACTGGAGCTGGGTGCCGACGTCCCGTTCTTCGCCCGCGGTGGCGATGCGGCGTTGGTCGCCGGTCGCGGCGAGCAGGTCGGGCGCCTGCCCGCGCCGACCCGTGAGCCGGGCATCCTCCTCGTGACGCCGCCCTTCGGGCTCAACACGGCTCACGTGTTCGCTCGCTTCGACGAGCTGGCGCCGCATCCTCAGCGGCGCTTGGTGCCCGGTCTCGACGAGGCGTTACGCGAGCCTGCGCTGCTGCGCGATGCCAATGACCTCTGGCCGGCCGCGGCTTCCATCGAGCCGCGCCTCGCGGGTATTCGCGACGAGCTCGAGCGACTCACCAAGGTTCCGTGGCTGATGAGCGGCAGCGGCTCGACCATGTTCGCGCTGTATCCGTCGGCAGAGGAGGCAACCGCGGCAGGTCGGCTACTCGTGTCGGCCGAATCGGAATCACTCTCAGGCGCGATCATCAACGCTGTTGATTTGACAGGCCCCGACCCACTCTGGAGGTATTCGTGAACAAGGTCATCAGCACCACCGGAGCGCCAACTGCGCTCGGCCCGTACAGCCAGGGCATCGACACCGGATCGCTTGTCTTCGTCGCCGGTCAGATTGGGCGGGAAGCGCAGAGCGGCGACCTGGCCGAGGGTGTTGAAGCTCAGACCCGCGAAGCGATGAACAACATCGCGGCGATCCTCGACGCGGCGGGCCTGTCGTGGGCCGATGTCGTCAAGACGACCTGCTTCCTGGCCGACATTGCTGATTTCGACGCGTTCAACGCCGTCTACAAGACGTTCGTCTCGGACGGGCCGCCCGCGCGCTCGACGTTCGCGGTCAAGGACCTGCCACGCGGCGCCGCGGTCGAGGTCGAGGCGATCGCCGCCCGGGGCTAGACGCTCCTAGATAAAGGCAATGACCGCGTCGAAATCGACGCGTACGCGAGTGCCCTTCTTTACTGCCACGAACTTGATGGTTCGCACCGCAGTTGTCGTGAACTGGCCGACCCACACAACCCGGCGCGTGATGTTGTTCTCGGCGCGCTTAAGATCGATCGTCTTTACCAGCACGCCATTTACGTAGACGTTGACCAGCGCCATCTTGCGGCCGGTTGTGGCGACGAGGGAGACCGAGCGCGCACTCGTCGTGATGCTGACGGCTGAGCCCGGGGTCTTGGTGGTTCTCACGCCGCCACCGGATGCCGCCGCTTGAGCAACGCGGGTCCACGTGCCTGTAAAGGTCAGAGTGTTGGTCGCGGTCTCTTCGATGCGCGCCAGCGTGACCGCTTTGTCAGTCACCCAAACGCTGGTCGCACCGCCGTCGTAGCGCGATCGCACTGCGTGCTGGTACCGCTTCCCGCTCATCAATGACTGTGACCATGTCGCTGCTGTGGGCGACGCGACCGTTAGGAACGTTTGGTCCTCTGTGCTGCGCTGGAGATCGAAGCCGATCGACCCCGCTGTTGTTGGTGCCCAGTTGGTGACGATCGGTACGGATCCGTCAGTGCTCAGGCGTCCGTAGAACGCGGGCGCGGAGAGCGGCGTCGTAACGGGCGCGGGCTCGCCGACTACCGGCCAGTCCATGACTGTCTTCACGAACGAACCGCTCACGTCGGTCGCGTAAACGAGATGGTCCGGCGAGAACGCCGTATCGCTATACACGACATGCCGCTTACCGGCCGTGTCGACCGCGATCGCGTTGGGATAGACAACTTCGTCGGGGACAGTGCCGGCGCTGTTTGTAATGACCTGGTCAGGGACCGTTCCGTCACTCACAACGGCCAAGGAGTGGTTACCCGAATTCGTTCTTTCAACCAGCAGTGCCGGAACGCCCGCGGGTGAGAAGCTGATTGCGAATTCGTCTCCAGAAGGCCAGAAACTGCCCGTTGGATTCCCATCCGCATACGTATCGATGATGTCGAAATTGGACGACGACCACCACAAGACGTGGACCTTCCCGTCAGCTTCGACGCCGAGCGTTGGCACATTGCCGAAGCACCCGCCGACTCCAGAGGCGGCCACGTGCCAGCTGCCGCCGTTGTTGGTGAGTACCTCGATGCCGCAATTTCCGCTGACGCTGCTTTCGTAGGCGACCCAGGCGGAGCCATTCGGCGCAATGGCCAGAGTCGCACCGCTTCGCCCGGCGCGTTGGGTCGTCGAAATGTTGGTCACCGTGAGCAAGCCGCTCGCGTACTTGGCGTAGAACAACATTCCGCTGTAGCCGACTGGCGACCCGCCCCATGCCAGGTGCATCGCCCCATCGGCGGTCATCTTCATGTCGACGCCGTTCTCGAGCAGGTTGTCCGCCAAGAGAAGCTCGACGTACCACGATCCACCGGCGTTCGTGGCGTGATAGATGCCCTCATACTCCGTATCGACCAGATGGGTAAAGACAATGTGGACGGAACCGGCGCCGTCGATGCCGATCCGGGGCTGCCACTCGTAGCCGGTTGTCGCGATCGGGCGAGTCGTCCATGAACCTGTCGCGTTCGTCGCGTAGAAAAGGCCGGCCTCAGAGCTGGTGTAGGCGATGTGCGCGTAACCGCTGGAATCGGTTGCCATTGTGGTGTCGCTAACGCGGTACGCGCGCCCCAGGACGGTCGGGCTGGTTGGATTCGGGACGGTCAGTGATAGAAGGACGGCAAGCGAAAACGCCAGCCACCTCCACGCATCGAATCGAGACACCCGAGACAACGCCCTTAGCTCCCTCTGGCCGGCCCCGCCCCTCAGCAACGGGTGACTGGTGCATATCGTCGCATCTGGTGTCGGGGAATGACACTGCAATTGTCGCTTCGGGACCCGCGTGGTGCCGCGTTTGACCGCGATTTCGGGTGGCCGTAGGGTTACGGGACTCCAGATGTCGCCCAAACAGCCCAAATCCGCCGTCGGCGGTAGCCCAGCCGCCGTGACGCGCCGGGGCGCTCGAGCAGTTGCCGTGATCCTCGCCGCGGGCCTTGGCACGCGCATGAAGTCGCGCACGCCCAAGGTGCTTCATCCGATCTGCGGCCGGCCGATGCTTGCGTACGTCATCGACGCGGCCCGCGAGGCGACTGGCCAGAAGCCTCTCGTCGTCTACTCGCCGCCGACCGACGCCATGCGCGAGGCCTTCGCGAAGAACGCCGACTTCGCGCTCCAGAAGAAGCCGCAGGGCACCGGCGACGCCCTCGCCGCGGCGGTCGCTGCGCTGCCCGCCGACGCCGCCGAGATTGTCGTATTGAGTGGCGACGTGCCGCTCATCGAGGCCGGCTCGGTCAAACACGTGCTCGAAGTTCGCCGCGAATACGGCGCCCCAATGGCTGCGGCAGTGGTCGAGATGGAAGACCCTACCGGCTACGGCCGCGTCCAGATCGGGTCGCGCGGCACCATCCGGCGCATCATCGAGGACAAGGACACGAACGCCAAACAACGCGACAACCACGTGATCAACGCCGGCCTGTATGCATTCGACGTCGCCTGGCTACGCACCGCATTGCCCCGGCTCACAAAGTCACCGACCACTGGCGAGCTGTACCTGACTCAGCTCGTCGAACTTGCGGCCGCAGATGGCAGGCCCGCCGTGGCTGTCGATCAACCGGCCGAGTCGGACTGGGAATCCGAGCTGGTGGGAATCAACGACAGGGCCGATCTGGCCGAGGTCCAGCTCTTCATGCAGTACTCGATCCTGCAGCGGCTCATGGAGGAGGGGATCACCCTGCAGGACCCGGGATCGTTGACGATCGAGGCTGAGGTCCGGATCGCGCCGGACGTGACCATCGAGCCCAACGTGATTCTGCGCGGCGCGACGAAGATCGGCCGCGACACGGTGATCAAGGCAGGCAGTCAGCTCATCGACGCGACCATCGGCGAGCGCTGCCAGGTATGGGCCAGCGTGATCGAGGGGTCGGAGGTCGGCAACGACGTCAAGATCGGCCCGTTCGCCCACCTGCGCGGCGGTTGTCTGGTCGGCGACGGGGCGGAGATCGGCAACTTCGCCGAGCAGAAGAACACGCGCTTCGGCACCGGCTCCAAGCAGCACCACTTCTCGTACCTTGGTGATGCCGAAATCGGCAAGAAGGTGAATATCGGCGCTGGGACGATCACGGCCAACTACGACGGGGAGCGCAAGCACAAGACCGTCATCGGCGACGGCGCCTTCATCGGCAGCGACACGATCCTGCGCGCGCCGCTGACCGTCGGCAAAGGCGCCTACACCGGCGCCGGGTCGGTCGTGACCAAGGACGTGCCGCCGGGCAAGCTGGCGGTGGGCGTGCCGGCACGAATAAGGGAGCGCCTGGTCCGCAAGGACTGACCCATGGAACTCCTCATCATCGCCCTGCTCATCCTGTTGAACGGCCTCTTCGTGGCCGCCGAGTTCTCGCTTGTTCGCGTCCGCCGGACGCGCATTGAGCAGCTTGTCGATGAGGGCCACCGCGGCGCGCGCCGCGTCGAGCGGCTCGTCTCGCAACCGGGACGCTTCCTGGCGACTATCCAGATCGGCCTGACGTTCGTCGGCTTCCTCGCCGCGACCTTCGCCGGCGCGAGCATCGTGGGCGACCTGACGTTATTCATTGAGGGCGTGTCCGTGCTCGCACCGCAGGCCCAGCTTGTCTCGCTGTTGCTCGTCACCGCGGTCGTCAGCCTGTTCACGATCCTGTTCGGCGAGCTCGTGCCCAAGGCTCTCGCCTATGCCCACGCTGAGCGGCTGGCGTTCCTGTTCGCCATGCCGATCGACGTCCTGGGCCGCGTGCTCTCACCGCTCGTATGGGTGCTGACATCACTCACCGCGGCGATCACCCGGCTGTTCGGCGTCCCCGACAAGCAGCAGGACAACGTGACCGCCGAAGAGCTGATGATCCTCGTCGAGCGCGGGTCGGAGCAGGGAGTGATCGAGGCTGAGGAGCAGCAGATGATCGGCGCGGTGCTCGAGCTGGCCCAGCAGCGCGTCCACGAGGTGATGGTGCCGCGCATCGACATCTCGGCACTGCCGGCGAGCGCGACGCTTGACGAGATGATCAGCACGATCGTCAACGACGGCCATTCGCGCATCCCCATCTACGACGAATCGATCGACAACGTCATCGGCATCCTCTACGCCAAGGACCTGCTGCCGCTGCTCAAGGGGGGCAGGGAGCCGAATCTGCGCAAGATCGTGCGCCCGCCGCTATTCGTGCCCGAATCGATCTCGGTCGACGATCTGCTGCACCAGCTGCAGCGCCAGAAGGTGCACATCGCGATCGTGCTCGACGAATACGGCGGCACAGCCGGCCTCGTCACGATCGAGGATCTTATCGAGGAGATCGTGGGCGAGATCCAGGATGAGTACGACGTCGAAGAACCGATGATCGAGGCGCTCGACGATGACCGGGCGCGCGTCGACGGCCGAGCGTCGGTCGATGACCTCACGACGCACTTCGGCCTGGAGCTCGACGCGGCCGACAGAGAGCAGTACGACACCGTCGGCGGGCTGGTCTACCACGAGATCGGTGGCGTGCCCAATGTGGGCGATACGGTCGAGGTGGACGGCTTGACGCTCACCGTGGAATCGACCGATGGCCGGCGTGTGGGTAAGGTTCTCGTTGTTCGCAGACCGCCTGCAGGCTCCGAGGAAACCGAGGACGCCGAGGCTCCGTAAGGGCCTTCAAGCCGTGAACGAATACTGAGCCGAGGGAGGGGATCCATGTTCCGTCGCATCGCACCCACGGTCGCCTTGGTGGCACTGCTCCTTGTACCGGGGTCCGCATCAGCCGCGACGCCAGCGGTGGATATCAATGGCAACCAGAGGGCCTTCGTACCGAGCACGATCACGATCTCCTACGGAAACGGGATCGCGTGGAATAACAATTCCTCGCTGCACCACACCGCGACCGCCGATGTGCTCAATCTGTGGGATGTGGACCTGCCGCATAACTCAAGTGGCGGATACACCTTCGAGCGCGCGGGCGGCTTCGCCTACCACTGCACGATCCATGGCGGTATGCGCGGCACCGTGTTGGTCCAGATGTCGTCCTCTGACACTACCCCGGTGGTCGGTCAGATGATCACGATCACCTTTGCGGTGAACGCGGCTCCATCAGGGTTCACCGAGCAGATCCAGAAGCGCAAGGCCGGCGGGACGTGGAAGACGTACGCGAACAGCGCGTCGACGAGCGTCACGTGGACGCCGCCCGCCGCCAGGACATTCCAGTTCCGCGCGCGCCTCAAGCGCGTCAGCGATGGCACGTTCACGGGCTGGAGCCCCATCCTGCAGATGACCGTCGCCCCCTGAAGTCGTCGCGGCCGGAGCGGCCGCGGGAGGTCAGGCGCTGATCGCCGAGACCACCATCAGGCGCAGGCGCTCCATTGCCTCATGGCCGACGACACCGGCCAATGCCAGGCGCTCCAGTGCCGCGTCACGCTCAGCGTGCGCCCGCTGGCGGGTGTACTCGCGCGCGCCGCAGCGCTCGATGATCCCGCGCGCTTCCTGGATTGTGGGCGCGTCGGCCGCTGACATCGACAGGATCTCGCGCAGCCTCGTGCTCTCGTTGGCCGGCGCGCGCTCCAGCGCATAGATGACGGGCAGCGTCTTCTTGTGCTTCGCAAGATCGGACGGCTCCTTGCCTGTCAACTCCTCGTCGCCCCAGATGCCGAGCAGGTCGTCGTTGAGCTGGAAAGCGAGGCCGAGCGACCAGCCGAAACCGCGGTAGGCATCGACCGTCGCGCGATCGTCCGTGGCGAGCATCGCGCCGGCCTGGACAGACGCGGCAATCAGCGCCGCGGTCTTGCGGCCGATCATGTCGAAGTAGAAGTCGACGCTCAAGTGCTCGTCGTGCTCGGCGCTCCAGATGTCCATGAACTGGCCCTCGCACAGCGCGAGGCAGGTCTCGTCGTAGAGTCGCATCAGCGCCAGCACCTTGGTGTCCGAGAAGCCAAGCTCGGTCAGGCGGTGCAGCGCCATGCGCGACAGGGTGAACAGCGTGTCGCCCGCGTTGATCGCCTGGGCGATGCCGTACACCGTCCAGAGCGTCTTGCGGTGGCGGCGCTCTGTGTCGCGGTCCTCGATGTCGTCATGGACGAGGCTGAAGTTGTGGCCGAGCTCCACGGCCGCGGCACCCGGCAGGGCCGCGCGGTAGTCGCCCGTAAGCGACTCGTACGCCAGTAGGCCGAGCAATGGCCGCAGGCGCTTGCCGCGGGTGTGCGCCTCGCCCTCCTCGTCGAGTCCCAGGTGGTAACGGACCATCTCGTAGAGAGGTCCTGTGCGCTCATCCTGGGCGAGGCTGATGACGCCCAGGATCTCGGTCTCGGTGTCGACGATCAGGGCGTCGAGATCGGGCGAGGTCAGCACTGGCCGAGGATAGTCGCTGGTCGTGGCGGCGCTCGTGGTGCTCATCGATATACATGATACATGGCGGTAACAAGTATGTTGGCGAGTGCCGGATGGGCCGTTCATGAGGGCCGATTGGCGTAGGCTTGGCAGGCAGTGCCGGTGCCGCGGATCTACCACACGGAAGCGATCGTTCTCTCCCGGTTTGAGCTGGGCGAGGCCGATCGAGTGCTCACCCTGCTGACGCCCCACGACGGCAAGCTCAAGGCCATTGCCAAGGGCGTGCGCCGGCAGCGCAGCCGCTTGGGGGGAGCGGTGGAACCGTTCGCAGAGCTGTACCTGGTGCTCGCCCGCGCGCGCACATTCGACGTCGTCACCTCGGCCAGCGTGCTCCATGCCTGGCTCTCACTGCGCGAGCGACTCGAGTCGACCGCCACCGCGTGGTACCTGGCCGAGCTGGCTCAGCGCGCGGTCGAGGAGCGCGCCTTCGCCTACCCGGTTTACGCACTCCTCAAGCGCGCCTATCAGCTGCTCGACGATGGCATGACCCCGGGCAGGGTGGCGCGCTGGTATGAGTTCGGTCTCGCCGACGCACTGGGCATGCGGCCAGAGGTCGAGCGCTGCGTGGAATGCGACCGCGTGCTCGAGCCCGACGAGGAGTTCCGCTGGGTACCGACCCTGGGCGGGACGCTGTGCTCGAACCACCCGACCCCGCCGGCCGAGGTAGCGCCGCTCTCACTGGCGGCACTCAAGCTGCTGCGCGCCTACAGGCGACTTGACATCGAGGCCATCGCCGGGCTGCGCCTCCCCGGCGTGGTCGAGGCCGAGGTCGAGCTCGCCCTGCGACGCTTCATTCGCAATGTGCTCGAGCGTGAGCCGCGCTCGCTGGCGTTCCTCGATGAGGTCCGCGCCGGCCACCGTGCAAAGGTCGCCGTGGCCATCGACGTGCCTGCGCTCCGGAGCGTGACTGCCCGGCGATGAGCTCGACAACGCCAATCCCCGGCTTCAACGGCCGTCTGATCTGGCCATCCGACGCGGCCTACGAGCTGGCCCGACTGACCAGCAATGCCACGTGCGACGCGCGGCCGGCTCTCATCGCCAGGGCGGGCGACGCCGATGATGTGGCCGCGGTCGTGCGCTGGGCGCGTGACTCCGGCCAGCTGTTGGCGGTCCGCTCCGGCGGCCACAGCATCGCCGGCCACTCGACCGGCGACGGCGTCGCCGTGCTCGACCTGGGTGCGCTCGACGGTATCGAGTTTGACGGCGCCGATGCAACGGCCTGGGTTGAGCCCGGGGTAACTGCGGCAGTCTTCACCAAGGCAGCGTATGAACGCGGCAAGGCGGTCTCGTTCGGTGACACCGGGACCGTCGGCCTGGGTGGGTTGATCCCCGGCGGCGGAATCGGCTGGCTGGTACGTAAATATGGCCTGACCATCGACAGCCTCCTGGCGGCGGAAGTGGTCACCAGCGCTGGCGAGCACGTCTTTGCGAGCGCGAGCGAGCACCCCGATCTCTACTGGGCGCTGCGCGGCGGCGGCG
>JAXDLE010000186.1:0-5395 GCA_034666725.1 Chloroflexota bacterium | reverse complement strand
GGCGGCACGCTCGCTCTTCGACGACGCGCGTCAGCTGCTCGATCGGGTTATCTCTGAAAAGCTGCTCCATGCCAGCGCCGTGGTCGGTTTGTGGCCCGCCAACTCGACCGCGGACGATGACATCGTGCTCTACACCGATGACGAACGGACGACCGAGATCGACCGACTGCACATGCTTCGCCAGCAGATGGACAAACCGGACCGTCGGCCGAACCTGGCGTTGGCGGACTTCACGGCCCCCGTCGAATCGGGCATCCGCGACTACATCGGTGCCTTCGCCGTCACCGCCGGCGGCGGCCTCGAGGAGGCCAAGAAGTCCTTCACCGACAAGAACGACGACTACAACGCGATCCTGCTGACGTCGCTCGCCGACCGCCTCGCCGAGGCCACGGCCGAGTGGCTGCACGCCAGGGTGCGCCGTGAGCTCTGGGGCTACGCGCCGGACGAATCAGCCGACAACGCTGCACTGATTCGCGAGGAATACCAGGGCATCCGGCCCGCTCCGGGCTACCCCGCGCAACCAGACCACACCGAGAAGCGCACGCTCTTCCGGCTGCTCGACGCCGAGCGCGGCGCGGGCATGCACCTGACCGAATCGATGGCCATGATCCCCGGCGCCTCGGTCAGCGGCCTGTATTTCTGGCACCCCGACGCGCACTATTTCGGGCTCGGCCGGATGGGCTCAGATCAGCTCGCCGATTACGCCGCGCGCAAGGGCTGGTCGCTCGCCGAGGGAGAGCGCTGGCTGGCCCTGAATCTGGCGGAGGAACGCGCCCGGGCCTAGACCCTCGACCTCGTGCTTGACGCCAGAATCGAGCGGTATACTCGGGCCGGCCGGTCGCGCCGCGCTCAACGACCTGCGCGGCTGGCCAATCCCTTTTTCGGCAGCGGCGCACCGGGGTATCCGTCTTGACTTCCAACGTGTCCCAGAGCTACCCGTACTCGAGCGAGACCGAGGCTGAGCGATCGGCCGCGATCGCCGCCGCGTCGGGCAAGTTCACCGGCCTGGCAGACACGATCTCCGCGGAGAGTCAACCGCTGCCCGATGAGGGACCGGCTGAGCCCGGCCAGCCGCACCGCACCTGGGTCTTCGTCTGTCCGGCCCACGTCACCGGTCGCCTGCACGTTGCGGGCTACGCGCGCGAACGGCACGCGCTGTTCACCGTGTGTGACGAGGGCGGCGAGACCTACCTGCGCTGAGCATGGACCCGCTCATCACCTGCAACCAGTGCGGCAACCAGGTCGCGCGGCTGGAGTTCTGCATTCGCTGCGGTGACCCGCTGACCGACGAGTACGGCGCTGAGCAGGTACGCGAACAACGCCGCCGATTCGCCGCGGCCCCTGACGAACGCCTCAACGCCGTCGCCCTGGTGAGCACGCTCTTCCCGCAGCTGCCGCGCGCCGACATGCGTTCGTTCCGGCTGGCCTTTGCCGCGGGAGTGGCCATCGTCGCCGGCTTGGCGTTGCTCGGCTTCTACCCCATCGCCCTCGTCAGCGCGGCCGTGCTCGTGCCGCTGCTCATGGTGCTTTATCTGTGGGATGTCGACATCTACGAGGACGAGCCGGTGGGGATCATCGGCGCCACCATGCTGTGGGGCGCTCTCGCCGCCGCCGCCTTCGCCTGGCTGGCGAGCGGCCTGCCCGCGCCGACCGGATTCGGCCGCGCCAACCTCCTGGACACGCTCATTGCCGGCGTTTGGTTGCCTCTCCTCGAGGGCGCGCTCATGATCGCCGGCCCGCTCGTGCTGCTGCGTTCGCGGCGCTTCAACGATGTCCTCGACGGCGCGACCTTTGGCGCCGCTTCTGCGGTCAGCTTCAGCGGCGCTTCGCTCATCGTTCAGTCGCTACCCATCTTCAGCGCCGGGTTGCGGCCAGCTGGCGACCCGCTCCCGTGGGTCATCCAGATGCTCTCGTTCGGAGTGCTCCAGCCGGTCATCGCGGCCGGCGCCATTGGTGCGTTTGCGGCTGCAGTGTGGCTGCGCTATCGCGCCCCGATCAGCGACCGCAATGCCCTCGGCCCGGTCGGCCAGCCCGCGCTTGCGCTCCTGGGCGCCGCCGCGCTGATCGTCGCGTCCGGCCTCGCCAAGACGCTGCTGACAATCATCCCTCAGACGCTCGTCCTCGCGGTAATCGCCGTGGTCGCACTGCTCTGGCTGCGCCGCGCCCTCCACCTGGGCCTGCTGCAGGAATCGCGCGAGATCGATGTCGATGGCGAGATCCGCTGTCCCAACTGCGGCCTGATGACGCCTGAACACACCTTCTGCGGCAACTGTGGCATCTCACTGCGCGCAGTGCCCTCCTCTCGTCGCTCCGCCACGGCCGATGTTCCGGCCAAGGCTGAGACCGACTGATGGGCTTCCCCTCGGCGCCCCCACCAGCTCCGGCCGCTAAGAAGAGCCCGACTACGATCATCGCTCTGTTCGTCGGCGGGATGCTTACGCTGGCTGTCCTGGCGATCGTGTACGTGCTGATCAACCAGCCCAAGCCGCCGGCGCCGGGTTGCGAGCCGGACAAGGTCTGTGCGCCCCAGCAATCGCTGCCGCCGGTCAACGGCTCGCCCTCGCCGGGCGTGACATCTGTACCGACTACCGTGCCCGCCAGCCTGCCGCCGGGCGCCACGACCGCGCCGTTCGTGCCCCCGCCGACGCCGGTCAGCAACTCGCCCGTCGTAGTTTCCGGCGAGGTTTGGCAGAGCAACACGCTCAACTACTCGTTCGAGTACAACCCGAACGCCTGGGAGCTCCAGGACGGCGCCACTGACGACACTGCCGTCTTCTACTCGGTCAGGTTTGACGCGCAGCTCGTGATCCATGCGGTTCCGGCAACGACATCGCCAGCTGAGCTGATCGCGCAACAGCTCGGCGTCATCGACACGCTCATGATCGGCCGGATCAAGGACACCGATGACTACGATGCGCTGCTCGGGCCGAGCATCGGCTTTGTCGACGGCGAGGGCGACGTCTGGTCGGGCGTGCTGCTGAGCAAGGACGGCACGCCGATCGCGCCGGGCGGCGTCACCGTCATGGCTGCGACCGACGGCCGGCTGACCGTTTCGGTCGTGGTCCTGGTCGGGTCGCCCGACGCGGACGTCGGGCCGGGCACTCAGCAGCATGCGGTGCGCGGCCAGGCTGACGAATTCCTCAAGAGCTTCGACTGGGACACGCGATGAGCCGCGCCCACTGTTTCGCGGCGATCTGCGTCCTTCTTGCGGCCTGCACGGGACAACCTGCCCAGCGGTCACCGACGACTTCGGCTCCAACGGTCTCCGAGTCACAGCCGCAGCCCACACAACTTGGGCCAACTGCGGACAACGAACAGGTGCAATTCACGGTGAGTCTGCGGCTGCCCGGTGCGGCCGAGCTCGATCGCTACCTGCACGACCTGGCCACGCCCGGGTCGAGCAACTACCAGCATTTCCTCACCCCTGAAGAGTTCGGCGCCCGCTTCGGACTCGCCGATGGCGACATCGGGCGGATCGTCGCCTGGCTCCAGGGTGGCGGGCTGGCCGCCGAGCTGATGCCGCAGCGCACCTCGATCGCGGTCAGCGGCAGCGCCGCCCAGGTGGGCCAGCTCCTGGGAATCGGCCTTGTCGACTGGCAGAACGCGGCCGGGACGCGCTATCACGTGCCGGTGGGCGAGGTGGCTGTGCCGTCGAACCTCGACGGTGATGTCGCCGCCGTGCTGGGGCTCAACACGGAGCCGCTGATTCGGCCGGCGTCACTGCCGACCCGGTTTGAGGCAGGTGCCGGCGATGGCCTGCTGCCCGACACCGTCGCGACCGCGTACGAGATCAGGCCGCTCCATGACGCCGGCGTCAACGGCGAAGGCATGACCATCGCGATCATCTCGTTCGACACATACACACCGAGCGATGTCGAGCTGTTCGACCAGACGTTCGGCATCGAGGGTGGCCTCCCTGTTGAGCTGATCCGCCTGGCCGGCGCGGCCGAGGAGATCGGCGAGGGCGCGGGTGAGGTCGCGCTCGACCTGCAGGTGATCCGCGGCATCGCGCCCAAGGCACAGATCCTTGACTACGAGGGGCCCAACACCTCGGACGGCTTCGTGCCGACGATGGCCCAGATCGTGGCCGATGGCCGAGCCAAGATCGTCAGCATCAGCTGGGGCCTGTGCGAGAACTGGTCGTCGGTCCAGAGCATGGGCGCCGAGCAGCGCGAGTTCGCGGCGGCGTTCGCCGCGGGGATCAGCGTTTTCACTTCCTCCGGCGACGACGCGGCCTACGACTGCCGCCGCGTCGACGTGTCGGATGACCCCTTAGAACGCGACCTGTCGCCCGGCGTCGACTGGCCCTCGGCCAGTTCGAGCGTCATCAGCGTTGGCGGCACGTTCCTGTCACTGCGCGAAGACGGCAGCTACGTCGAGGAAGCCGGCTGGGAAGAGCCGCTCGGAGGTGGTGGCGGCGGCGGCGGCCTGTCGGTCTTCCAGGAGCGGCCCGAATGGCAGGTCGGCCTCGGAGTCGATAACGAAGCCAGCAACGGCATGCGCCAGGTGCCCGACGTGGCCGGCCCGGCCGATCCCACGAGCGGTTTCATCGTCACCTACACCGATGCCGAGCAGGGCCTTGTGAGCGGCGAGATCGGCGGCACGAGCGCGGCTGCACCCTTCTGGGCGGCGTCGATGCTGCTCGTCCAGCAGCTCGCGGCGCGCGAGGGTGTCGCGGCCCTCGGACCGCTCGGCCCCGTGCTCTACCAGATCTCCACCGAGCAGCCCGCTGGCGCCGTGTTCCACGACGTCATTCGCGGCGGCAACCTGCTCTATTCGGCAGGACCCGGCTGGGACTTCTCGACGGGCCTCGGCTCGCCGCGCGTCGCTCCCCTGGCGCGCGCCATAGTCGACGCGCTCAAGCAGTAGGGAAGTCTGCCTCCGGCTCGGCCACGGCCAGCAGCAGCGCCGCGAACAGGGTCGTGCGCGGCACGATCGAGTCGACCTCGAGGTATTCGCCCGGCGCGTGATCGGCGCCGCCCACTGGACCCAACCCGTCAAGTGACGGCACGCCCATACCCGACGTCGTGTTCGCGTCTGACGCGCCACCAGTTGCAGCGTCGCGAAGCTCGAAACCGATCCTGCCGGCCAGGCTGATCGCCAGCTCAGCCAGAGCAGCCGTGGCGGGCGTTTTCTCCATGGGCAGCCAGTGATGCAACCGCTCGATGGTGCACGTCGTATCCGCCACGGTCGAGCCCTCGGCGATCGCCCGGATCTGCGCCTCGACCTCATCGAGGCTGTTCACGGTCGTGGCCCGCACATCCACATGCAGCTCGCACTTCTCGGCGACGATGTTCGGGCGCGTTCCACCATGGATTGAGCCGACGTTGACTGTGACGCCGGGCCACCTGCCATTCAGGTCATGCAGGGCGAGCGTCTTGTGCGCGGCTTCAAG
>JAXDLE010000185.1:0-41333 GCA_034666725.1 Chloroflexota bacterium | reverse complement strand
CGACGACCGGGTGAGCGATGCCATCAAGATCGCCGACTACGACCCGAGCTGGCCGGGGCGCTACGAAGAGATGCGGGCGCGCCTCGCCGAGGGGCTCGGAGGGATGGCGCTGCGCATCGATCACGTCGGCTCGACCGCGGTCCCCGGCCTGGCCGCCAAGCCCATCATCGACATCGAGATCTCAGTGCCCGATGTCGCGGATGTGGCCTCTTTCAAGAATGCCATAGAGGCGCAGGGCTTCGCGTCGCGCATGATCGAGCCGGGGCACCACTACTTCCGGCCGCCGCCCGGCCTGCCCCGCGACTTCCAGGTCCACGTCTGCACCATCGGCAGCGACTGGGAGCGACGCCACCTGTTGTTCCGCGACTTCCTGCGCGCAGATCCGGACACCGCGGCGGGGTACGAGGCGCTGAAGCGCGACCTGGCGACCCGCTTCACCTGGGACCGGATCGCCTACACCGACGCGAAGGGACCCTTCATCGACGCTGCCATCAGTCGCGCCGAGGACTGGGCGCGGCAGACGGGCTGGCGGCCCTAGGCGGCCCCTGCCCTAGTCGACGATCCCGTCGCCGTTCGCGTCGTGGCAGACGACCGGGCCGAGCACACGCTTGCACAGGAACTGGCTCATCTGCTCGGTGATCTGCTCCCGGTTGACGATCAGGAAGTTCGGCGGATGGCCGCCCGATGGGTACTGGTAGAAGTCGCAGACGTTGCCCATTGCCTGGGTCTGGTTGCAGGTCGCCATGGCATTCGCGATCGGGATCGTCGCGTCGTCGAGCGCGTGGACCATGGCGATGGGCGCCTCGCCCGTGCCGATGTTCTGGGACTCGGACGCGTAGCCGCTGATTGAGATTGCCGCGGCCACGGTCGACGGATAGCCGGGGTTGCCGCTGGAGCCGGGGTCCTCTGGGTTGAAGGCGACGTTGAGCACATTCATGGCGCCCGCGGAGCTGCCCATGACTGTGACCCAACTCGAGTTGACGCGATAGCGGCCGGCATTGGCCTTGAACCAACGGACAGCCGCGCGTACGTCGTATTGGGCGTTCTTGTTGGCGCCGCTGGCCTGGTCGGGGCGGTAGTTGATCGACGCCGCGACAAAGCCACGCTTGGCGAAGCCGATGGCGACGTCGCGATTGCGCTTCAACGCCTTGTCGCTGGCACTGCCGCCGCCGTGGACGAAGATCAGCACGGGCCGGTTGGTCGCCCGATCGCCCGACGGCCGGTACAGGTCGAGCTTGAGCGTTGCGAACGTGCCGTCGCCCAGCGGCGCCCTGCCATAGGTCAGGTTGTTCGTCGCGAACACGCTGAATATGGGATCGAGGTAGCGGCCGCGATGGGCCGCTTGGGCCGGGCTGCCGAGCAGGCTCAGCCACAACAGTGCCGCGACGGCGAGGGTGAACGTGTGACGAATCTTCGAGTTCATGACACCACCTCCGGTGTGTGCAGCAATCGTCCCCCCGCCCTGCCGCCCTGACAATTTCGGGCCCGCAGGCAAGGCATGCAGAATGCATTCCAGACGGCTTGCGCCCGCACGCGCCGGTTTGGCGCAAAACGGGGTTTATCCTTCGCCCTTCTAAAAAGCGTGCAGAGGGACAGGTCGCGCAATGGACTTCGGATTCACGCTCAAGCCCGACCACACGATCGAGCGGACGGTTGCCCTGACTCAGCAGGCTGAGGCGGGCGGCTTCAGCCACGGCTGGCTGTTCGACTCGCACGTCCTTTGGAAGGACCCGTACCCACTGATGACCGTCATGGCGCTCAACAGCGCGCGGCTCCGGTTGGGGACGTGCGTCACCAATCCCGCGACGCGTGAGCCCAGCGTCACCGCGAGCGCGCTGGCGACGCTCAACGAGATCAGCGGCGGCCGGATGGACCTGGGCATAGGCCGCGGCGACTCGGCGCGGCGCGTCATGGGCAAGCCGCCGACGACGCTGGCCCGTCTCGAGGCCGCAACCAACGAGATCCGCGACCTCGTCGAGGGCCGCACTGTCACCGAAGACGGCACGGATATGCACTTCACCTGGACGCGGCGCGACAAGCTGCCGGTCTGGATCGCCGGCTACGGCCCCAAGGCGCTCGAGGTAACGGCACGAGTTGCCGATGGGCTGATCCTGCAGCTTGCCGATGTCGATCTCATCCGCTGGTTCGTGGGCCAGCTGCACGGCTATGCCAAGGCGGCCGGCCGCGATCCCGCCGCGATCAAGGTCATGGCCGCCGCGCCAGCGCATATCGGTGCGCTGGACATGTGCCGTGACCGCGTGCGCTGGTTCCCGGCGCTCGTGAGCAACCACGTGGTCGATCTCGTCAACAAGGTCGACCCGGCCGAGCTGCCGCCCGGGCTGACTGCGTTCGTGCGCAACCGCGAGGGCTACGACTACCTGCACCACGCGGAGGTCGGCTCCGACAACGCCGGTTTCGTCACCGACGACGTGGTCGACCGCTTCTGCGTCATCGGCTCCGTCGAGCAGCATCTCGAGAAGCTCGCCGCCCTCGCCGACGCGGGGGTCGACCAGTTCAACATCTATCTCATGAACGGCGACGAGGAAGAGACGCTCGCGACTTATGCCCGCGACATCGTGCCGCGCATGAGCGGGGTCGCCGGCGCACGCGCCTGATGCTTTCGCGGGACGACCTCGCGTCTCATCGAAACGTTATGCGCCGGATGTTCGTCGTAATCAGTTAGGAAGGTCTGGCCAGCCTGTTTGGGCTGGCCAAAGGGGCATCGCACCTATACTTGGCCGCCCCAGCCTGATCCGTGCCGCATGAGAAACCTGTCTTGATCTGTCCCAATTGTGGCCGGCGCAACTCTGCTGGAGCCACCTTTTGCAGCCGCTGTCATCAGCGCCTGCCGCTCGCTGCCAAGTTCAACGGCAACCACCGCCGTACCGCGATGGTCGAGCCGCGCGGTGGTGGCGGCAGTGGCGCGGTGGTGCTCGCGGTCGCGCTGCTGGCGGGCTTCCTGTTCATCGGTGGCGCGGCGGCGATCTACCTGTCCAATCCGCCCGGATCGGCCGATCCGACCGACATTGCCTTCGCCTCGGGCTCACCCACGCTGCCACCGTTCGTGCAGCCGACAGCCACGCCCGGCCCGACCCAAACGGCGACCTTCATCCTGCTGCCGTCGGATTCCCCGTCCTTCTCGCCGTTCCCCACGAGTTCGATCGTCGGGCCAACGGCTCCACCCACCGGGCCGCCGATCCACACCCCGCGTCCGACCGATCCGCCGGGCGGACCTACGCCGACGCCCGCGGCAGTCGTGGCCAAGTTCACCTGCAGCCAGGTCGGCGACAAAAAGATCCAGTGCCAGGAACACGCCACCGGTAACGTCACGGGTTGGCACTGGACATTTGGAGATGGCCAAGAGTCGAACGAGCGGAATCCCTCGAACACGTACAGCTCGTATGGCAACAAGACGGTCACGCTGACCGTTACCGGGCCAAACGGCGCGGCTGATACCAAGTCGAAGGACATCTTCCTCAACTCGCCGGCGACCCCGACCCCCAGTCAAGGGCCTACCGCGCCGCCGACGCCGACAGCCGAACCCACTCAGACACCCGAAGCCACTCAGACGGCCGCGACGACGGCCGCCGCCGCGTCTGATGGGCCTACGCCCGGTGGGAGTTCCGCGCCCTAAACGGGTCATCCCGCGCGTCTACCATTCATACAAGTGGCTGATTTCGTCATCTGCCCTCGATGCCGGCGGCAGAATCAAGCCGACGCAGTGTTCTGCAACCGTTGCGGCGTGCGCCTGCTCAGCGAGGGCGTCTACTACCGCAATCGCGACACGTCCTCGGCTGTCGGCATCCCGCAGCTGCTGCTAGGGCTGGGCGTGCTTGTGCTCGCCGGGCTCGTCCTCGGAGGCGGGGCGATCGTGCTCCTCAGCAACAACGGTGCGCGACCGACCGCGACCCCCACGGGGATTGCCGTGGTGCCCACGGGGACACCCCTGCCCTCGTCGTCGCTGCCGACCCCGTCTGCTGCGTTCTCGCCGACCCTGCCGCCCACGCCCACGCTGATCGCGACGGGCTCGCCGTCCATCCTGCCGACTTTCACCCCGATGCCTACGCCTGTCCCGACGCCTACGCCCGTGCCAACCCCCGCCCCGACCCCGGTGAGCTGCGCCGTGGCTTCACACGGGACAAACGTGAAGCATTTCCAGCTGGGCCTGGGCCACCCGACAAGCAAGGATCTGCCCAAGGTGTGGTGCATCCGCCACGTGACGATCGACCAGTGGGTCCAGTGGGGAACGGCCCGACTCTTCAACAGGAACCAGCTCGTCTACGAGGCGACCTGCCTGCCGGGCAACTGCCCGACGGCGTCGCAGGACTTCGTGCCGCCATACCAGGCAAACCAGGGCCGGACGTTGCGCTACGAGTTTTCGTGCTTCGATGACCCCGCCACAATCGACCCTCCGTTCAATGAATGCACCGACGCCACCCAGGAAGGCGCGGTCATCACGATCGATTACGAGGCCTTCGCCGCGCCGTAGATCACGGGCCGTAACATGCGGCTATGAAGATGCTCATCACCAACGGCACCGTCGTGAACGCCGGTGGGTCGGCCGTGGCAGACGTGCTGGTCGATGGCGAGAAGGTGATGGCGGTTGGTCGGGGCCTCGCCGGGAGCGCGATGGCAGACGGCATCGAGACCACCATCGAGGCGACGGGCAGGTACGTCATCCCGGGCGCGATCGACGTGCACACTCACATGGAGCTGCCCTTCGGCGGCACCTTCGCGAAGGACACCTTCGAGACGGGCACGCGCGCCGCGGCTTTCGGCGGCACCACCACGATCATCGACTTCGCGGTCCAGTCGCAGGGCAAGTCGCTGCGCGAGGGACTCGACGCCTGGCATGCCAAGGCGCAGGGCATGGCCACGACCGACTACGGGTTCCACATGATCATGAGTGACGTCAACGACGACACCCTGGCCGAGATGGACCAGCTGGTCGCTGAGGGCGTCACCGACTTCAAGCTCTTCACCGCCTACCCGGGCGTCTTCTATTCCGACGACGGTGCGATCTTCCGGGCGATGCAGCAGACCGACAAGAACGGCGGCCTGATCATGATGCACGCCGAGAACGGCATGGCGATCGACGTGCTCGCCGCCCAGGCAGTGGCCGCGCGCAAGACCGACCCGTACTACCACGGCGTCGTGCGCTACCCCATCTTCGAGGGCGAGGCGACCAACCGGGTCATCCGCCTGGCGGAGGCTGCGGGCGTGCCGGTTTACATCGTTCACCTCTCGGCGCGCGACGCGCTCGATCAGGTGCGCGCGGCGCGCGATCGCGGCGCCATGGCCTTCGCCGAGACCTGCCCGCAGTACCTGTTCCTGTCGATCGACGACATGGCCGACGGCTTCAATGGCGCCAAGTTCGTCTGCTCACCGCCACTCCGCCCGAAGGACCACTGGGAGTCGCTCTGGCAGGGCCTCGTGAGGGACGACCTGCAACTCGTCGCGACCGACCATTGCCCGTTCGACTTCGAGAGCCAGAAGCAGCTCGGCCAGGGCGATTTCCGCAAGATCCCGAACGGCCTGCCCGGTGTCGAGGACCGGGTTGATCTGCTGCACGATGGCGGTGTGGTCAGCGGGCGGATCACCAAGGAACGCTGGGTTGAGATCGTGTCGGCCGCGCCGGCGCGGATGTTCGGGCTGGCCGGCGTCAAGGGTGTCATAGCGCCGGGCGCCGATGCGGATCTCGTGATCTATGACCCGGCGCGCAAGCACACGATCAGCGCCAAGTCGCATCACATGGACGTCGACTACTCGTGCTATGAGGGCCGCTCGGTGACGGGCGGCTCGGACATCGTCATGTCGCGCGGCCGAGTGATCGTCGAGAACGGCAACTGGAAGGGCGAGAAGGGCTGGGGCAAGTTCCTAAAGCGCAAGACCGCGCGCGAGTACCTGGTCTAACCGCGGCTCGGCCGCGCGCTCCTCATGGACCCACATCTGGTCGCTGGCTGGCCGCTTGGCAGCAGGCGAAGATCGGCTTCAGATATCCGGAGGCCGGTTTTGGCCGCCGAGCTCGGAACGGTCCTTGGCCCGCCTCTACCGAGCGCCCAGGGCTAGCCGCAAGAAGCTCAAATGCCCTTGTGGGCCAGTGAATGCCACTGTACTGTCGGCGGTGGGGTAAGACGGACATGAGGGGGACGACGGTTGCGTGAGTCACGGGTGGGTGTGGTGAGGGTCGCGGCTGTCGTTGGATTAGCTGCCTCCCTTCTGGTCGCCGGCCAAGCCGCTGCTGTGGGCTGGACGGACATCTTCGGCACCAGCGGCGAAGACTTCGGCTTTGCGATCTCGGCGGGCCAAACGGGCGTCTACGTCGTCGGCTATACCGACGGCTCATTCAATAGCCAATCGAACCCAGGTGGCGACAGTGCATTCGTGCGCCGTTACAAAGCGAACGGGAGCCTCGTTTGGACCCGTATCTTCGGGAGCAATGCCGGGGACGTCGCACTGGCTGCATCCACGGATGCGACCGGGGCCTACGTGGCCGGGTACACGGCTGGCGCCTTCGGCGGCCAAAGCAATCCGGGCGGCGACAGTGCCTTCGTCCGGCGCTACAACGCCAATGGCAGCACTGCCTGGACGAGCATCTTTGGCAGCAGCGCCGGCGAACAGGCTCGCGGAATTGCGGCCGACTCTAACGGCGCTTATGTAGCCGGATATACGTTCGGTGCCTTCGGTGGCGAAACCAATCCCGGCAGCGCAAGCGCCTTCCTGCGGCGTTACAACGCCAATGGCACCGTGGCTTGGACGCGAATATTCGGCAGTGCGGTCGGAGACGCGGCCAACGCCGTGGCCCTTGATGGGGCCGGCGGTGCCTACGTTGCCGGCTCGACAGATGGCGCATTCGGCGGTCAGTCAAACCCCGGCGGCGGCAGTGCCTTCGTACAGCGCTACGACTCTACCGGCACGCTCATGTGGACGCGAATCTTCGGCAGCAACGACTCCGATGACGGCTATGCCGTCGCGGCGAACAGCAGCGCGGTGTTCGTCGGCGGTGTTACGGACGGCTCGTTCGGTGGCCAGTCGCCTACAGGAGCCGCTTCCAGTTTCGTGCGGAAATACAGTGCGACGGGCAGCCCTGTTTGGCTGCGCATCTTCGGAAGTCCCTCCAATGATGTGCTCTGGGCCGTCGATACCGATGACGAACAGGGGGTCTATGTGGCCGGCGCCAGTGAAGGCTCCTTTGGTGGGCAGACAAATCCCGGCGACTACAGCCCCTATGTCCGCCACTACAGCGATGTCGGCGGTGTTATCTCGACGCGAATATTCGGCAGCGGTGACGAAGACCTCGGCCAGGGCGTTGCGTATTACCGGACGGCTCTGTATGTCACCGGTTGGACTTGGGGCACGTTCAACAACCAAGCCAATCCGGGTGGCAGAAGTGCGTTCGCAATTCGGATGGCTCCGTAAGTCCGGGTCAAAAAAACGGACTTTGCTCGCCCTTCTGACCTTGAGCGGGGTTCGTCAGGTGCGGCGGGGCACCAGCACCGTCTGTTCCTGCGGAAGCTGATGGCGGCGGCGGCCAGGAGCAGCAGCGAGCCACTGATGACCAAGCGCCAGACCGCCCGCGAATATCTCGTCTAGGAGGGAAACATGTGACCAAGTGGCAATACGCCTGGCTGACCGATCAGCCGCAGACCACGCTCGGCTTCAGCCATCCGCAGCCCGGCCTGGGCGGGGAGCTGACGGCCATCCTCGGGCCAACGGTGTTGACCGCCCAATCGACTGAATGGTCGATCTCGTTCGACCGGCAGCGCGCCAACCTGGGCTACCTGTCAGGGCTGATGGGCGATCGCGGCTGGGAGATGTTCTCCGTGGTCAACCACCCGCAGGGCGGCCCGACAGGCGGAGTGATGCAGACCAATTGGTATTTCCGCCGGCCCGTGGAAGGCTGACCGGCGGCGCCTTGGTGGCGCGCCAGCGCGGCGCCGTCAGGTGCGACGCGGGACGAGCACGGTCCAGTCCTGGGTGAGCACCTGCACGCCGTCCGCGCGGCTCGTGGTGACGCGCAACGTCAGGTAGCCGCGGTCGGGGTGACTCGACGAAGGCCTGACGCCCAGGACCTCGGCCCGGGCGGTCAGTCGGTCGCCTGCGCGCACCGGCTGCAGATAACGCAGGTTGTCGACGCCGACGCCCACCACCGGCGCGCCACCGAAGAGATCGGCACGCACGATCAGGCGCATCGTGATCGAAAGGCTGTGCCAGCCGCTGGCGATGATGCCGCCGAAGATGCTCGCTTCGGCCGCAGCTGGATCGAGGTGGATGGGCTGCGGGTCGAACTCGGACGCGTAGGCATGGATGCGCTCTGGCGTGACGTCGTACCACTCGGCCGAGGCTATGACCTGGCCGGGCGTGAAGTCCTCGAGAAAGCGGGCTGTCACAGCCCCGAAGACTAGGGCCCGGCTACTTCACCAGGTTTGCGGTGTAGTAGACGCGCAGGAGGCGCTCGGTGCTCCAGCCGTTCTTGGCGCATTTGCGGCCCGAGGTGGCGAACAGCTTGTAGCCGGCGTCCTCGGCGCAGGCACGGTCCTTGCCGCGGCGATAGCCGGTCATGATGAACTTGTCGTCGCGCAAAAGGTGCCACGTCCAGGTGTCATTCACTGCCTCCTTGACGCGCGCCGGGATCTGCTCGAGCGGCTTGGCGGCATAGAGCTGATCGGCTGTCGAATCTCTGACGTCAAAGCATTTGCCGTCGTGGGACCCGCCTCGATAGTGCAGCACGTGGTACCAGGCGTATTGCTTGGCTGCGAGGGCGCCGGCGCGGCGGAGCGCTGTCTGTTCCACGTTCCACTCCCGGGAAACCACGCGAATGACGTAGTCCTTGAAATCCACCGTCTCGACGAATCCTTCGTTAACTCGGTAAACGCGAATCGTTGGTGGTGGTTCGCTCCTGGACGTCCAGTCGGTGCACCTATCGCCGCCAAATGCGGCGACCGGACTGGCAGGCAGCACGAAAATTGACACGAAGACGCTGGCACAGAGAGCCAGCATCGCTGGGGCGATGCGCACGGGCAGGTATCTCCTAGGGCACAAGCTCGGACCGCCCGTGATGCACGCGGAGGTGCAGAGCGGCGTCGGTTGGGCGACTGGGGTCGCCTCAGGACACAGTCAGTCCCCAGATTGTTCTACATCTGCCCGGATCGTCATATCAAATGGGGCGTTTGGCATTGCAACGGCGCACTACACCTGCCGTCGTATCCCGGCGGCTGCCCTCGCGGGCCGGGTCGCGTCGCGCTAGCGAGTGCGCGGGAAGCCGAGATCGACCTTCGAGGTGCCGGGGTCGGGCCAGCGCGCGGTGACCACCTTGCCGCGCGTATAGAACTGGACGCCCTCCGGGCCGTACATGTGCAGGTCGCCGAAGAGCGAGTCCTTCCAGCCCCCGAAGCTGTAGTACGCGACCGGCACGGGGATGGGCACGTTGATGCCGACCATGCCCGCCTGCGCCTCGAACTGGAATTGGCGCGCCGCGCCGCCGTCGCGGGTGAAGATCGCGGTGCCGTTGCCGTACTGGTTGTCGTTGACCAGCCGAACCGCGTCCTCGTAGGTCTTGACGCGCATGACCTCGAGCACCGGCCCGAAGATCTCGTTCTTGTACGAGTCCTGGTCAGGCTGGACGTTGTCGATCAACGAGACGCCCAGGAAAAAGCCGTCCGATTTGAAGGCCGCGGACTCGCGACCATCGGTCACCACCGTCGCGCCCTGGGACGATGCCTTGTCTAGATAGGAGGCGACCTTGTCGCGGTGCTCGCGCGTGACGAGCGGACCCATCTCGGCCGCGGGATCACTGCCCGGACCGACGTTGATCTTGGGCAGGCGCTCCTTGATCGCCTTGACGAGCGGATCGCCCACGTCACCCACGGCGATGACGACCGAAACGGCCATGCAGCGCTCGCCGCTGCTGCCGTAGGCGGCACTCACCGCGGCATCCGCGGCCATGTCGATGTCCGCGTCAGGCAGCACCACCATGTGGTTCTTGGCGCCGCCCAGCGCCTGGACGCGCTTGCCGTTCTTCGTGCCGGTCTCGTAGATGTACTTGGCGATGGGCGTCGAGCCGACGAACGAGACAGCCTTGACGTCGGGGTGGGTGAGGATCCGATCGACCGCCACCTTGTCGCCCTGGACGACGTTGAACACGCCATCGGGGACCCCTGCTTCATGGAGCAGCTCGGCCATGAAGAGCGACGCGCTGGGGTCCTTCTCGGACGGCTTGAGGATGAACGTGTTGCCGCACGCGATCGCGTTGGCGAACATCCACATGGGCACCATCGCCGGGAAGTTGAACGGCGTGATGCCGGCGGCGACGCCGAGCGGCTGGCGCAGCTGGTAGACGTCGATGCCGCCCGAGACCTGTTCGCTGTAGCCGCCTTTGAGCAGATGCGGGATGCCGCAGGCGAACTCGAGGTTCTCGACGCCGCGCGCCACTTCACCGAGCGCGTCACTGGGGACCTTGCCGTGCTCCGCAGTCAGCAGCGCGGCGATCTCCTTGCGCCGCTGATCGACCAGGTTGCGGATCCTGAACATGATCTCGGTGCGCTTCGACAGCGAGGTGGCGCGCCACGCGGGGAACGCGTTGGCAGCGGCAGCCACGGCGGCATCGACCTCCTCGACCGAGGCGAAATCGACCCACTTCGCCTGGCGCCCTGTGGCCGGGTCGTAGACCGGGCCGTGACGACCCGACGCGCCCTCAACGATGCGCCCGCCAATCCAGTGCGAGACGCGACCGAGGTCGGCGTCGGCTGGGGCAGTCTGGATGGGACGGTCGGCGATCTCTGTCATGCGCCAAAGATACGCCCGCCGGCCAAGAACCGGCTCAACTGGAAGGGCGACTCCCTGCGAGGTGCGGCTCCCGTCGATAGTGCGCCACACCATAAGCCAGCAGCGCGAGCATCATCGTGATGAGTGTCAGCGTCTGCTCGACATTCAGCCCGCCGACGATCTGCTCGTCGCGCCAGGCATAGCCGACCACCAGGCGGCCCAGCAGGAACCAGCCCAGTGCCCCGGCGAAGAGCGCGCCCTCGGTGGCGGTTCTGTCGGCCCACGCCACCAAGCGATGAACCCGCAGGGGCTTGTGGCGCTGACCGGCGACAAGCAGCACGAGAGGGATGCCGGCGAGCATCCACAGGCCTTCGTAGACCTGCGCCGGATGGGACGGCATCCCGGGATTGGTGCTCACCCACGGACCGGCGCCCGTGAAGGCCACGGCCCAGCTGCCGTCGAACGGCAGGCCCTGGCCGCTGCCGCCGAGCAGCTGCGCGAGCTTGCCCAGCCCCAGGGCAAGCAGCATGGGCACGGCAGCGGCGTCGGCCCAGCGGCGCACCGGCGCGTCGATCATCCGCGCCACATATGAGGCGGTCATGAGCCCGCCGATCACCGCGCCCAGCAGCGACAGTGAGCCGACGCTGGGATCGAACAGCTTCTGCGGCTGGCTGGCGTAATACGACCAGTAGTCGAGCCCGTGGAAGGCGCGTCCGACAACGACCGCGCCGGGCACGATGCCCGCGATGATCAACAGCATGTCGTCGAGGCGCAGCCGGCGCACACGGCGCGGCTGCTCGACGTTGGGCGCGTGCGGAAAGAGCGGTCGCAGGTCAGGTTCGCGGCGCCGGAAGAAAGGACGCTGGCTGCCCACGTCGGGCGCCATCAGCGCGGCAAGCGCGAGTGCGATGAGCAGGCCGATCGTCACACCGATCGTCTGCCAGCGGATGGTCATCCCGGCCAAGCGGAATAGCGGGTCGAAGTCGAACGTGATCACCGCTTGCTAGTTTGTTCGGTCCGACCGGGCTGATGTGGGCGTCCGCGTCAGGGTCGAGCGGAGCGGCGCGCGACCGGGCGAGCGCAGATAGGCCACGAACGCGGCGACGGTCGCGAGCGAGCCGCCCACCATCAGCGCCGCCGGCGCACCGCCGAACCCGCTCGCAATCAAGCCCGAGAACAGCCCGCCGATGGGCGTCGAACCGACGAAGACAGTCGTGTACAGGCTGACCACCCGGCCGCGCAACACGTCCGGGACGGCGAGCTGGATGGTCGTGTTGGCGGTCGCGGCCATCGAGATGCTGCCCCAGCCGGCGACGAACATCATGGCCAGGCTCAGGGGCAGCCAGCGCGAGATGCCGACACCTACCATCGCCAATCCGCAGAGGGCCGCGCCCACGAAGAGCCGGTTCATCGAGGCCGAGCGGCGGAACGCGATCGAGAGCGCGCTCACGAGCGAGCCCAGGCCCGCCGCGGACATGAGGAAGCCGTACGTGTCGGCATTCCCCCTGAGCACGTCGCGCGCCACCACAGGGATCAACACCGAGTAGTTCATGGCGAACGTCGACACCGCGCCGACCAGCGCGATCACGAGCAGGATGACAGGGTTGTCGCGCGTGTAGCGAACGCCTTCCACCAGGAGGTCGACGACAGAGCGCAGGTTGCGGCCCACGACCGCGCGTTCGGTCGGTGGATGCATCTCGCTCGAGCGCATCAGGATGAGGCTGACGACGACCGCCAGATAACTCGCGGCGTTGACGAAGAACAGCGGCTCAATGCCGACGCCGGCGATGGTCAGACCGGCAATCGCCGGGCCGATGATGCGGGTGATGTTGAAGACCGTGCTATTGAGCGCCACGGCATTAGCGATGTAGGGCCGGCCGACCATCTCGATTACGAACGCCTGGCGGATGGGCAGGTCGAACGAGTTGACGATGCCCAGGCCCAGGGCGAGCACGAATATGTGCCAGACCTCGACGTGTCCGGTCACATAGAGCACGGCCAGGATCAGCGCCAGGAGCCCGGCCGCCGTCTGGGTGACCATCAAGGCTTTGCGCTTCGAGATGGAGTCGGCAAGCAGCCCGCCGATGGGGCCCAGGAAGAGGATCGGTCCGAACTGGGCCATCGCGATCAGGCCCAGCGCGAGCGGGTCATTGGTGAGCTGCAAGACCAGCCACGCCTGCCCGACCTGCTGCATCCACGTGCCGATGAGCGACACGAGCATGCCCGTCCAGAACAGGCGGAAGTTGCGGTGGCGGAAGGCGGCCAGACCCTCCGGCAGTCTCATGTCGCGGGCGCGTCCGTGGTGCGGGCGGCTGCCTCGATTGCGCGGGCGGCTGCCTCGATCAGGTCGATGGTCCTCTCGACGCCCAGCCGGCCGGTGTCGATCGCGAGGTCGTAGTGCGCCAGATCCAGCCAGTCCACGCCGAAGATGCTGCGGATGTAGTCGGCGCGCGCCGCGTCGATCGACCGGCACAGCTCGCGCAGCGCCTTTTCTTCGGGCCGCGCCTCCGCCGGGATCTGCTCCACCCGCGCCAGGAGGTAGCGGACGCGAGCGTCAAGCGAGGCATGCAGCTGGACATGGAGCATGCCCGGTGCCTTGCCCAGGATGAATACGCCGCCGCGGCCGACGATGACGGCATTACCCGTGTCCGCGGCTTCCTCGACAAGGTGGCGCGTGACCTCCACGAGCCGCTCGTGGACGGTCAGCGGCGGCAGCTGGTCGGCGTACGTCAGGGACGGCATAGCCGGGTCGGGCGAGGCCGACAGGGCGGACGCGACACGCTGCCACACCGTCGGCAGTCGCTCGTCATAGCTCTCGAGATCCGCCTCGGGGATGCCGGCACGAATTGCAGCCTGGGCGACGATCGCGCGGTCGAGGAACTCGGCGCCGAACCGCTCGGCGAGCGCCCGGCCGACGGGCGCGCCCGCGGCGCCGAATTGGCGCGAGATGGTGATTACGGGCATTACCTTTCCTCCGCAGTCGGCCTTGGCCGCTGCTGCGCGCGAAGCGGTCGGCTCCCGGCCTAGGCCTGTGTCCGACCGTCGCTTGCAAGCCTCGCCATTGCGTCGACGAGCTCGCGCACGGCACCGGCCGACTTGTCGAAGGCAGCCTTCTCATCGGCCGTCAGCTCGATCTCGACGATGTCGCTGACGCCGCCGCGGCCGAGCTTGACCGGGACGCCGACGAACAGGCCGTCAACCCCGTACTTGCCCTTGAGCAGCACCGCGCAGGGCAGGACCTCGTTGCGGTCGTTGAGGATCGAGTCAACCATCTGCGCCACCGACGCGGCCGGCGCGTAGTAGGCCGAGCCGGTCTTGAGCAGCGCCACGATCTCTGCGCCACCAGTGCGCGTCCGATCGACCAACGCCTCGATGCGCTCGGCCGACATCAGCTCGGTGATCGGCACCCCGCCGGCGGTCGAATAGCGCGGCAGCGGCACCATCGTGTCGCCGTGGCCGCCCAGGACGAAGGCATGAGTCGACGAGACGCTGACGTTCAGCTCGCGCGCGATGAACGTCCGGAAGCGCGCCGAGTCGAGCACGCCAGCCATGCCGATGACGCGCTCGGGCGGGAAGCCGCTCGCGTCGAGGGCGACGTGGCACATGGCATCCAGGGGGTTGGTGACGATGATCAGGATCGCGTTGGGCGAATGCTTGACGGCGTTCTCGACGACCGAGCGGACGATGCCCGCGTTCTTGGCGAGCAGGTCGTCGCGGCTCATGCCCGGCTGGCGGGCGAGGCCGGACGTCACGACCACGATGTCCGAGCCCGCCGTGTCGGCGTAGTCGTTCGTGCCGGTGATCGTCATGTCGTGGCCGACGACTGGCGCGGCCTCGGCGAGATCGAGCGCCTTGCCCTGGGGCAGGCCCTCGACGATGTCGATCAGCACAACGTCGGCCAGCGCTCCCTCGGCGACGCGCTGCGCGACTGAAGCGCCGACGTTGCCGGCGCCTACGACGGTGACCTTGGGACGTGCCATCGCGGCCTGTTCTCCTCGTGTTGGGTGGCTCACAGCCTTGAGCCAATTGTAGAGTTCCAGCCATGGGCGCAGTCATCCACAGCGAAAAGCTGACCAAGTTCTACGGCAAGCACCGGGGCATGATCGACATCGATCTCGACGTCAACGAGGGCGAGGCATTCGGCTGTGCCCGGGGATTCAAACGGCCCGACCTGGGGCGCTGACGCTTGCCCGACCTACCGAGTGGCACCGTCACCTTCGTCTTCAGCGACCTAGAGGGCAGCACGCGCCTGCTCAAGCAGCTCGGCGATGACGGTTTCGCGGGCCTGCTCGGCACCCATCGCGCGCTGGTGCGCGAGATATTCGGCCGCCACGGCGGCAATGAGATCGACACCCAGGGCGACGCGTTCTTCTATTCGTTTGCCCGCGCCCGTGCAGCCGTGGCCGCCGCAGTCGAAGTCCAGCGTGCCCACGCCGAGCAGGCGTGGCCCGGCGGCGTGAAGGTCAATGTGCGCCTGGGGTTGCATACCGGCGAGCCGGTCGTCGGTGACGAGGGCTACACCGGCCTCGACGTGGTCCGCGCCGCGCGCATCGCGGCCGACGGCAAGGGCGGCCAGATCCTGCTCTCCGAGGCCACGCGCGCCATCGTCGGCGGCAACCTGCCTGAAGGCGTGGGCATCCGCGAGCTGGGCGAGCGGACCCTCAAGGACATCGATCAGCCCGAGCCCCTGTTCGAGCTCGTTTACGCGCCTCAGCCGGCCCCATCGGCCGAGGCAGCCACGCCGAAGTCGGCGGCTACGCCGCTGCCCCAAGAGGTGTCGTTCGACGTCAAACCGGCAAGCGTCCTCAAGCAATGGCAGCAGCTGGCCCGGACAGCCATCGACGCCGCGCGGCACGACGAGGATCCCGGGCGAGTCATCGAGGAGCGTGTCCTGGAACAGCTCAGGCAGACGTTTGGCGACGCCGTCATCAGCGAGGGCACGCAGGCCAAGGTCAAGCCGCCCAAGCCACCTAAGCCGCAGCAGCTGCCCGAGTGGGCGGACTGGTCGGGCAGAACAGGCGCATCGGGCAAGTCGGGCAGAGCGGGCGGGTCGGTCGCCGACGGGCTCAGCCGGCTGAACGAGCTGCGCGAGTCCGGCGCATTGACTGACGAGCAGTACCAGCGCGCGGTCGACAAGCTGCTGGCCGAGGGCTGACCGCTATCCTCGCGGGCGATGACTGACCAGCCCCTCCCCGACCGACCCGTCACGGGCGAAAGCGCCGATTCGCACCATGGCACCGATCCGACCTGGCGCCCCGAGACTTTGACGGTGCACGCCGGCATGGCGCCGGACGAGCTGACCGGCGCGGTCGCGCCGCCCATCTACCAGACGGCCACCTTCGCCCAGGAGGGCGTCGGCCGGCCGCGCGGCGGCTGGGAATACGCGCGCACGGGCAACCCGACGCGCGCGCGGCTGGAGCAGGCCATCGCCGCGCTCGAGGGTGGCACCCACGGCCTGGCGTTCGCATCGGGATCAGCGACCACCCAGGTGATTGCCACGCTTGCCCTGCCGGGTGAGCGCATCCTGTGCGTCAACGACGTCTATGGCGGCACGTTCCGGCTCTTCGAGCGCGTCCTGCGCGATACCGGTGTGGACGCGACCTACCACGACTTTGCCGGCGACGCGGCGGGCGAGCTCGACCGCGCCCTCGATGCCAAGACGCGCCTGGTCTGGCTCGAGACGCCGACCAACCCGCACCTGCGCGTGATCGATATCGCCGCGATTGCGGCCCGCCTCGCGAAACACGTCGGGGCCCGCGGGGAGCGGCCGATTTTGGTCGTCGACAACACTTTCGCGTCGCCGCTGTCCCAGCAGCCGCTGAAGCTGGGCGCCGACATCGTCTTCCATTCCGCGACCAAGTACCTGGCCGGCCACTCGGACACGATCAGCGGCGTCCTCGCGACGTCGCGCGACGATCTGTTTGCGCGCCTCTCGTTCCTGCAGAACGCGATCGGCGCGGTACCCGGGCCCATGGACTGCTTCCTCGTGCTGCGCGGCCTGCGCACCCTCGCGTTGCGCATCGAACGCCATTCCGCGAATGCGCAGGCAGTCGCCGACGCGCTGGCCAAGCGGGACGACCTCGAGACCCTCAACTACCCGGGCTTGAGCAGCGGCCGCTTTGCCCACCCGTCCGCCGATCTCGCCAAGCGCCAGATGCGCTACGCCGGCGGCATGGTCTCGTTCGTGCCTGCCGCGCGCGATGGCCGCTCCTCCGACGAGCGGGCGCGCAACTTCGTCGAGCGGACGCGCATCTTCACCCTCGCCGAGTCGCTCGGCGGCGTCGAGTCGCTGTGCGAGATCCCGGCCGTGATGACCCACGGATCTGTCGCCAACTCGCCGCTCCAGGTGTCGACGGCGCTGGTTCGCCTGTCAGTCGGCGTCGAGCACGTCGACGACCTCGTCGCGGACGTACTCCACGCGCTCGACGGCGCTTAGCGGTTAGTGCGGCGCGCCCTGATCAACAGGTAGTTGGCGAGCAGCACCAGGATCAACAGGGCGATCGCACCGGAGCCGTAGAGCCAAACCGCCTGGGCAATTGCATGCGTGTTGTCGGGGGGTAAGCATCCCTGCTTATCCCCGCACCAGGGGGCGGGGTTGGCGGCGCCGTACGCGCCCAAAGCGAGGGCAATCCCGCCGAGGATCACAAAGCTTGCGAACTGCACCGTGCCCTTCATTCCAGCACTCATTGTGGGCTACCGCCGCGCAAGCGCAATACCGCTAGAGTCCGCCGGTGAACGACTGGCAAACGATCATCGAGCCGTTCCGGATCCACTCGGTCGAGCCGATCCGGATGACCACCGTCGCCGAGCGCGAGGCCGCGCTGAAAGCCGCCGGCTGGAACCTGTTCAACCTTCACGCCGCTGACGTGATCATCGATCTGCTGACCGACTCAGGCACGGGCGCCATGAGCCGCGACCAATGGGCGGCCATCCAGCACGGCGACGAGTCGTATGCCGGCTCGCCGTCGTGGTTTCGCTTCCTCGACGCGGTGCAAAAGCTGTGGCCGTTGAAGCACGTCATCCCGACGCACCAGGGCCGCGCGGCGGAGAAGATCCTCTTCAGCGTCATCGGGGGCCCGGGCAAGATCGTGCCAAACAACGCCCACTTCGACACGACCCGCGCCAACGTCGAAAACACAGGCGCCGAGGCGATCGACCTCACGCCGCCGCGCAACCCGCACGAGATGCTGCCCTTCAAGGGCGACATCGATGTCGCCGCACTGGAGCGGCTCATCAAGGAGCGCGGGGTCGAGAACATTCCCGTCGTCTTCATGACGATCACCAACAACTCCATGGGCGGCCAGCCGGTGTCGCTGGCCAACCTGCGCGCGGTGCGCGAGGTGTGCACGCGCTACGGTCTGCCGCTCTTCTTCGACGCCTGCCGCTTCGCCGAGAACGCGTGGTTCATCAAGGAGCGCGAGCCGGGCTACGCGAAGAAGTCGATCCCCGACATCGTCCATGAGATGGCGGCCCTCGCTGATGGCATGACCATGTCAGCCAAGAAGGACGGCCTGGCCAATATCGGCGGCTGGCTCGCGATGAACGATGACGCACTCGCCGAGCGCTGCCGCAACGTGCTGATCCTGACCGAGGGCTTTCCGACCTACGGCGGCCTCGCCGGGCGCGATCTAGAGGCGATCGCCCAGGGGCTCGAGGAGGTTGTCGACGAGGACTACCTGCGCTACCGCATCCAGTCGACCGCGTATCTGGGTGAAGCGCTCAATGCGTCCGGCGTGCCGGTGATCATGCCCATCGGCGGCCACGCGGTGTACATCGACGCGCGCGAGATGCTGCCGCACATCCCGGCGCTGCAGTATCCCGGCCAGTCGCTGGCGATCGCGCTTTATCGCGCCGGCGGTATCCGCGGTTGCGAGATCGGCACCGTCATGTTCGGCGTGCATCCCGACGGCACGGAGACCGCGGCGAAACAGGATCTGGTCCGGCTGGCCATCCCGCGCCGAACGTATACGCAGTCGCATATCGACTACACGATCGAGGTCATCCAGCGCGTCGCTGAGCGGGCATCCGAGCTGCGTGGCTACCGCATCGCGAGCGCACCAGCGGCGCTGCGGCACTTCACAGCGAGGTTCGCGGCGCTGTAGGCGAAGGGCGTTGCGCCTTGACACCGGGGGTGCGAACATCGCCGCAGGCGCAGCGATTGGCGGTCTGCAAGATCGCCCGCGCGACAGCTAATGGGAGGGGATCTACTCGATGCGCAAACGCTTCACTCTGCTCTGGGCGCTGGTGGTCTTGATGATCGCCATGGCTCTGCCGGCAACGACGGCCGCAGCCGGTGGCTACTCGTACAAGACGGTCTACAACTACTGCAACGGCAACCAGGTCAACCTCAAGATGAAGAACATGGCTGCAGGCTGGACGCCGGCTAACAGCCTGACCATCGACAGCTGGGCGCAGCGCAAGCTTGCCGGCGGTTGGCAAACCGTCTACAACTGGAACCAGGTCTACTACAACTTCAACGCCAACGGTCAGAAGCACACACTGACGGCATGGCGCAGCTACAACGGCAACTCGTCGTACTACTTCCGGATCCTCTTCCGGCTGCGCGCGTGGCAGGGCAATAGCCTGCTCGCCTCGTCGACCTTCAAGAGCGTGAATTGCTAGCCGCTTTCTGAGCGCACAAGTGACGGCCGGGCATGCAGCCCGGCCGTCACTGTTATAGCTCGATTTGGGCTCGGAGGAGCCGCAGCTTGGCCGTGCCGCTCCAGGAAGGATTCGCCTGAGCCGGTGCTGTCGGGGTAGGATCTGGAGGCTGTGCAGCGGGAGCCGTGAAACCCCGTTGCCTGAGGGGAAGCGCATAGAGGGAAATATGCGAAATCGTTTTGCTGTATTGCTGCTGCCTGCCGCGCTGCTCTTGCTGCTGCTTATGCCGGCACAAGCAATCGCCGCGCCCTCGTTCAGTGTGACCGTCGAGCGCGACACGTGCGTCGCCGGCGCCGGGAAGTACCACTTCGGCCAGGGCGTGCTGCGCGTGCGCATCATCGAGTACAACCAGTCAGGCGCCAGCCGCTTCACGTTCACCGCCCAGGTTTGGCACCTGCCGCTCCACAGCAGCACGTGGTCAAAGGAATACCAGTGGCCGCTGTACGAGACGAGCTTCCCCGACAACAACCAGTCGTATTACAACTCGCGCCAGTACGCGTACGCGCCCGACCACAACGCTTACCACAAGATCGTCGTGCGAGTCCGTGCCCTGCATGGCAACACCGTGCTCTACAGCAAGCTGATCCAGGGCAAGACGTGCTAGGGCGGCTGCCCAGGGGTGTCCGCCGGGCGGGCCTCGTGCCGCTGCTCCTTCTCGCGTTCGTCGCGCCCGGCCCGGCCCAGGCCGCGCCGAACGATTTCACCTTTGAGGTTCTGCGCAACGTATGCACGAGCACCGGCGGCGACTTCAACCATGGGGAGGTGCTGCTCAAGGTGAAGCTCACCGAGAACGGTGCCTCGGGAGCGAACAAGTTCACCCTGGCCGCGATCGCTCAGCACCACAAGAACAGCAATGACACCTGGATCACCGAGTTCACCTTCAATACGGTGAAGGTCACGTTCCCCGACGACGCCAACAGCTACCACCACACGCGCTGGTTCGCCTACGACCCCAAGGACAAGAGCGAGCACCGGATCGTGCTCGTGATGAAGGTCTTGCACAACAAGACCGTGCTCGCCTCGAGGACCGTCACCAGCCGCAGCTGCTGAAGTTCACCGGCCCCCCGGCCTATTGCGCGGGCTGGGTGCCCAGGTGGCGTGCCACGAAATCGATCTCAGCCGCGAGCTGCCGAATGCGCTCGTCGGTGCGCAGCGAACCATGGCCGGCGTCGAAGCGCAGCACCTCGTGCGTCTTGCCCAGCGCGTCGAGGCGCTCGACGTAGTTGTCGATCTGACGCATGGGGCAGCGCGGGTCATTGGCGCCGGCAAGAATGAACACCGGAACGCGGACGTTCTCGATGAACGTGAGCGGCGAACGGTCGACGTAGGCCTGCATGTCGTCCTGCGGTGAGCCACCAAAGAGCGCGTCGTCGTAAGCCTTGAGCGGCGCCATCTCGTCCTCGTAGGCGGCGACGTAGTCCGCGACGGGCACGCCGGCGACGCCGAGCGTCCAGCGCTCCGCCTGCAACCCAAGCCCCAACAGGGTCAGGTAGCCACCCCACGAGTTGCCGCTCAAAACGATCCGCGCCGGCTCGGCGATTCCCTCGGCCAGCACGCGATCGAAGACCGCCGCGATGTCCTTCAGCTCGGTCAATCCGGGATTGCCGGTCAGCGCGTCACGCCAGGCGCGGCCATAGCCGGTGCTGCCGCGGTAGTTGACCAGCACAACGGCGAAGCCGTGATCGACCCAGGCCTGGACGAGCGGCGAGAACGAGTCGCGATCGTGCGCCTCGGGTCCGCCGTGGACCACGAATATCGTGGGGTGCGGCCGTGGCGTGGCCGGCTCGGCGACGAACGCAGGCACGTCACCGGCACGCAGGTCGGTATAGCGCACGCCTCTGGGTGACTCCTCCCCCGGCGCCCGCAGAACCACGCCGCCCGCACTGCCGTCGGGGCGTATGCAGCGGATCTCGGGCGGCGTCGACGCGTCGCTCCACAGGTACCAGACCTCACCGTCGGGCCGTGCGGCCGCAGCGGAGACCGTCCCTGGCGCGATCGGCAGCTCGACCAGTCGTTCAGGCTCGAGCTCCAGCCGATACAGGGAAGATCGCCCCGCATGCTCGTGAACGAGCAGCAATGCGTTCCCGTCGGGATACCACGACGGCTCGATCTCGCCGGGCAGGTTGATTTCGAATGTGCGCGTCCGGCCGTCGCGCGGCCACCAGAGCATGGGTCGGTGCAGGTCCGCGCGCTCGTGGCTGACCAGCACCCGCTCATCGTTGGCCGCGTTCGAGAAGCCCGAAGACTCCAGGCCCAAACCGGGGCCATCCCACAGGTCGCCGATAAGGGTTCCATCAAGGTCGACGACGCGCAGCGCCGCGTGGCGTGAATCACCGTGCTCGGCGTGGTGGAAACAGAGCAGACGCTCGTTCGCAGACAACCCGCCCAGCCACGACTCCTGCTCATTGGCGTAGATCTGGCGGACCTGATCGCCCAATACGTGGATCGAGCTGCCGCCCTCACGCGACCCCCCGACCACGGCCACTTCCCGGCCGAGCTCGAGACCCGTGCTGTAGAAGCGGCCGAGCTCGTCGCCGGCCACCGCTCCCGCCGTGGCCTCGAACGGCTGGACGATCCATCGCCCGAATTCGTCGCCGTCGGTATCGTCAAACCACCAAACGGCACTGCCGCGCGGCGCGATGTGACCGTTGAGCGTGCCCTCGCGCCGGTCAGTCAGCTGGTGCGTTGTGCCCGCGGCGCGATCCCAGGCGAAGAGCTCAAAGCGGCCAACGTGGTTGGCGGCGTACACCAGGCGGTCGGGGGCGTCAGTGGCCCACTCGGGCAGCGTTGTGCGCGGCGCCCGGAAACGAAGGCGCCATGGGGCTTCCTCGGCTGTCAAGACGCTCAAGAGCCTGGCTTGCTGACGCGCTAGGCCAGCTGCGGTCCGGCACTGCCGATCGCGTCGGAGACGCGATCCTCGAACTGGCGGAAGTTCTCGACGAACATGTTCGCCAGCTTGTGCGCGGCGGCGTCGTAGGCATCCTTATCGGCCCAGGTGTCGCGCGCCCAGAGCACCTCGGTGGGCACGTCAGGGCAGGTCAGTGGCACCTCGAAACCAAAGGTCGGATCGGTCCGCGTCTGCACATCGTTGAGCGCCCCGCTCAAGGCAGCGCGCACCATCTGGCGCGTCCACGTGATGTTCATCCGCTCGCCGGTGCCGTACGGCCCGCCGGTCCAACCCGTATTGACCAGCCAGACGGGCACATTGAAGCGATCCATACGCTCGCCGAGCATCTCCGCGTAGACGCTCGGGTGGCGCGGCATGAACGGCGCTCCGAAGCAGGTCGAGAACGTCGCGGTGGGCTCCTTGACGCCGACCTCCGTGCCGGCGAGCTTCGCCGTGTAGCCGCTGATGAAGTGATACATCGCCTGGTCACGTGTGAGCCGCGAGATGGGCGGCAGCACCCCGAAAGCATCGGCAGTCAGGAAGATGATGGTCGAGGGGTGGCCCGCCATGCCGACATCGGAGCTATTGCCGATGAAGTGGAGCGGGAAGGCGGCTCGCGTGTTCTCGGTGAACTTCTCCGAATCGAGGTTCAGCTCGCGCGACGCGGGATCGATGTCGACGTTCTCGAGGATCGTCCCGAAGCGCTGCGTCGTGGTGTAAATGTCGGGCTCGTAGATGTGCGATAGGCGGATCGTCTTGGCGTAGCAGCCGCCCTCGAAGTTGAAGACCCCGTCGTCGCTCCAGCCGTGCTCGTCATCGCCAATGAGCACTCGCTCCGGATCAGCCGACAGGGTCGTCTTGCCCGTGCCCGACAGGCCAAAGAAGATCGCCACGTCGCCGTCCTTGCCCACGTTGACGCTCGAGTGCATGGGCAGCACGCCTTCCGCCGGCAGGCGGTAGTTCATGATGCCGAAGGCGCCCTTCTTCATCTCGCCGGCGTACTCGGTGCCGCCGATCAGGATCTCCTGCTTGGCGAGATTGACGAGGATGACGGTCTCGCTCCGTATTCCGTCCCGCTCCGCGTCGGCCCTGAATGTGGGCGCGTCGATGATCGTGAAGTTCGGCTCGAAACCGACGAGATCCTCGGTCTTGGGCCGGATGAAGAGGTTGTCGCAGAAGATGCTCGCCCAGGCGCTCTCTGTGTAGACCCGGAGCGAGCGGCGGTAGCGCGGATCTGCGCCGACGAAGCCTTCCTGGACGAAGACCTCGCGCTCGTTCATGTGCGCCATGAACCGCGCCTTCAGCGCGTCGTAGCGCTCCTCGCTGATCGGGGTGTTGAAGCCACCCCACCAGACGTTGGCGTGCGCGTCGGGCTCGTCAACGAGGTACTTGTCCTTGGGCGAGCGGCCGGTGTGCTTGCCGGTGCGCACGACGAGCGGCCCATTGGCCGCCAGGACGCCTTCGTCGCGGCGCACAGCGTGCTCGTACAGATCGGCCACTGACAGGTTGGAGTGGCGCGTCTTGCCCAGCAGCGGCATGTCGCTGGTGCGTAGCGCGCGCTTGGCGGGCTTGTCCAGGGTGGTCGCCACGAGGCCGGTTCTCCTTGCTCAGTTGAGCGCGGCGGGGGTTGCCCACGCTCGTTCTGGCGGACCGGCCGCGCGTACCCGCGTCAGCCAAGGCTGGACGCGGGAGTCGGCTTTCGCAGTTCGTCGGGCGGAATTGTACGCGCCACCTCCAACGGTGGGCGCGGGTAACTGGCAGGGCGCCGCGCAACAGTTACGCGCCAAAACGCAACCAGTGCGACCATGCGCGGGTTACATGACCGTGAAAGCCGCGAACTCAAGGACCGACTGGCTGCTGTTCATCGCCCTGAGCTTCATGTGGGGCAGCAGCTATCTGTTCATCAAGATCGGCGTCAATGCCGGGCTCGAGCCTTTCACGCTGATCATGCTGCGGCTGCTCTTCGGTGTCCTGCTCATCGGCAGCGTGGTGCTGGCAACGCGGGAGCGGCTGCCCCGAGGCATCGGCGCCTACGTCAAGCTCACGATCCTCGCCTTTTTCGGGATCGCCCTGCCGTTCTACCTGATCACCTGGGCTGAGAATCTGCCGCAGATCGACTCGGCGCTTGCCTCCGTGCTGACCGCACCGACGCCACTGTTCGTGGTCCCCTTCGCGGCCGTGCTGCTCCACGACGAGCGCATCTCGGTCAACAAGTTCCTGGGCATCATCGTGGGTCTGGCCGGGGTCGCTGTTCTGGTGGGTTTCGATCCCGCTCAGATTGGCCGCGGAGAGATCGTTGGCGAGCTGGCCCTGGTTGGCGCTTGTGTCTCATACGCGTTCGCCGGCGTCTTCGCGCGGAAGTACGTCACCGGTTATCGGCCCATGATCCCAGCGTTCTTTGAAGTCGGACTAGCGCTCGTGATGGCCTCTGTGGTCGCCTTCGTTTTCGAGAACCCATTGGCTCGAGTCACCTCAATGCCGCCCGAGGCTTGGTTCGCCGTCATCTGGCTGGGCATAATGGGCTCCGGCCTGGCGTTCCTCGTGTTCTTCCGACTCATCAAGAACTGGGGTGCCACGCGGACGGCGATGGTGGCTTATGTGATGCCCATCTGGGGCATCGTCCTGGGCGCGGTCGTGTTGGGCGAAGTCATCGGACTGGACAGGCTGAGCGGCACCGCACTGGTCCTCGCGGGCCTCGCACTCGTCAACGTCAAACGCGAAGCCATCGCGGGTCTGTGGGCCGGCTGGCGCAGCCGGGGTGCCGCCACGGAAGCGACCGCCGAGGTCGTCACCGAGCAGCGCTAGCGGCTCGCTCCGGTCCGCGCAAGTGCCGATGGCAAGAAACTCAGTATCTCGACAGAACTAGTTTCCGCTGGTACATTCCGACCATGAGCACCACCACCTCGCCTGCAGAGGGCGCCGCCAAGCAGCCGATCAGCCTGCGCACCCGTTTCTCGGCCTGGGCCGAGATCATGCAAACCGCCAACGCACCCCTCGACAAGCCGCTCGACAGCCTTGGCAAGTGGCTGGTGATGACCCGCGCGGCGGTCTTCCCCATGACGCTGTGGTCCGGCACTATCGGCGCCCTGCTTGCCGTTGAGTCGGCGCGAGTGTTCGGCAACGTCACGATCGACTGGCTCGCCGTCGTGCTGGCGGTCGTGGGCATCGTCCTCGCCCACGCGGCGAACAACCTGATCAACGACTTCTTCGACCAGTCGCAGGGCATCGACAGCGATGACTACGTGCGCGCGCTGTACGCGCCGCACCCCGTGCTGAGTGGCTGGATCACGCGCGCCGGGTTGCGCAACGCCATCCTCGCGCTGACCGCGATCGACGGCGTGATCATGCTCATCCTCGCCGCGCGCAACGCCCAGCCGGTGCTCCTCGTCGCGTTCGCCCTCGCCGGCCTTTTCCTGTCCGTCTTCTACGTCGCACCGCCGTTCAGCCTCAAGCGGCGCGGGCTGGGCGAGCTCGACGTGTTCCTCACGTGGGGCCCGCTGATGATCGGCGGCACGTATCTCGTCGCCACCGGGACCGTGCCTCTGTGGGTCCTCGTTTTCTCCATGCCGTATGCCCTGCTGGTGACGAGCGTTCTATTCGGTAAGCACATCGACAAGATCGTGCCCGACACGGCGCTCGGCATCCGGACCCTGCCGGTCATCCTGGGCGAGCCGCTGGCCCGGCGCGTGGGTCAGATCCTGATGGTCGCGTTCTACCCGCTGCTAGCGGGCGCTGTGCTTGCCGGCTGGGTAGGGCCGTGGGTGCTGCTCGCCGCCCTGGCGATCCCCGAGTTGATCCGCGCGCTGCGTTTCTTCAACAAGCCGAAGCCCGACGCGCCCCCGGCGTGGTACCCGGCGCGCGGCTGGCCGCTGTGGTTCGTGGGCTTCGCCTTTCGCCACGTCCGACTGGCCGGCTTCCTGATGACGCTCGGCCTGGTGCTCAACGTCCTCGTTCCGGTGAAGCTGCCGCTCCCCTGGCTCTAACCGCCGGTGCTAAGTGGGGCCGGCTGCCGATTGTGCGCTGAGCGCATGACCCGTCCGCCGAACCGCCGGTCGATCGGCCTGCCAACAACGCTCGGATGGACGGCACGCTCAGTCGACCTCATCAAATGGCCTGGCCGCGTCCTAGGACCCCCGGTTCCCATCGCTCAACGGACGAGTCATGCGCTGAATGCATATCGAACAAAGCGTCCTAGTTGAAGGGCCACTCGCCCTGCTTCCAGGTGCAGGCGCCTGCACCTTCGAAGTCGGCATACCAGGCGAGATCGTCACCCGCTGCGACCGTCAGCTCGAGGGCGCATTCGGGGAAATCCGGGGGCGACTGGATCGCCCCTGAAGCGGCCCACGCTTTCACGGTGTAGTCGCCTGGTGAGAGCGCGAGCGGCGACGAAGAGGAGTCGAGAAGTCCCTGGACGACGACCCGCTCGTCGACAGTGATTGAAAAGTGCGGCTGCGGAATGGATCCCAGAGTCAGGCTGTTTGAGTCGAGGACGAGGCGCGCCGGGTTGTAGGCCGCGTCGACCTTCAGCGGCAGCGTTGCCACGACCTCGCCGGACGCGTCATCGATCAGCACATCCGTGCCGGCGGCGATGCCGTTCGCATCAGGAGCGCCGGTGATGACGCGCGCGTACCAGACGACGCCCGATCCCGGGCCAGCGAACCGCGGATCGACGTCCTGCATAGCCGTGGCATCGAGGGGGTAGACGAGCACCACCTGGCCGCCACCCGCAGCCGCCGATGCAGCGGCCGACGCCGCATCGAGGCTCAAGTTCGTCTGCAGATTCGGCTGGAACTGCGCGGGGTCAACGTCCTGGCCATCGATCGAGACCATTCGGTCGAGCACTGGGCGACGCTGGCAAATCGACCGCTCGTTGAGCGCGCACTGCCAGAGCCGACTGTCGGCCAAGTGGATGATGACCAGCACCTGCGGACTGTCGCCTCCGGTGAGACCAAACGAAGCGGCCGACTCAGTCACCATCGCGGGCGAGATCAGACCATCTTCGGGGCCGATCGTCATGTTGCCGCCGAACGCGTTGGCGAGGGGCTGATCGACCAGAACCCCATAGCCGCATCGTTCCGCGAGCCGAGCGAGGTGCGCCTGGTAAGGGCACGGCAGGAAATACTGGTACCAGAAGCCGCTCACGGCGGCGAAGCGACCGTCGAGGCCACCACTCATCAACAGGTCGCTGGCTGCCGCGACCGTCAAGACGGGCAACGGCGTGGGCTCGCCGGTCGCCGTGGGTGTGGCGCTGGGCGTGGCGCTGGTGGCTGCGGTCGAGCTCGGCTCCGGGCTGGGAGTCGGTGCCTGGGTGCCGCAGCCAACAACGGAAACGGCACATGTCAGCAGCGCGAGCGCGACCCTCATCTCATCCAGACGCTGGGCGCGGCCAATCCGTTTCGAAGACGTACTCGAGGCCGTCGATCTCGTCCATCTGCTCGCCCACCCTGAGGAAGCCGAGGGCCGCTGTGAGGTTCAGCGAAGGCTCGTTGTCGGGCGAGATGGACGCGACGAAACGGGTGATGCCATGCGCGCGGTGCGCCCAATCGAAGAGCGCCTTGACTGACTCGCTGGCGTAGCCGCGGCGCCGGTAGGGCGGATCAACCGAGTAGCCGACCTCGAGGCGGTTTTCCTTGTCTGGTGGACCGTGGAAACCAATTGAGCCGACCACTCGCTGGGATCCGCCATCCTCGGTCAGGATCATCGCGCGGCCCAGCCAGGGGTGGATCGTCGGGTCGACGACCAGCTGGGCGAGCCGGAATTTCAGGAAGTTCTCGAGCTCGTCGGCCATCCACATCGGGACGTCGGCACCCATCTCACGTGTGGCCGCGTCAATGTCGTGCCGAGCAAGCGCCTGCATGAACGGCACCGACATCAGCACCAGCTCGAGCCGCGGCGTCTTGATGATCGCGTCGCTGTCAGGAATTGCGCGACCGGTGTGACAGGTACTCGAGCAGGTCGAGCTTCGTGATGACGCCGGCGGCGCGTCCATCCTCGACAACGACGAGCGCCGGGGCGCCACCAGACAGCAGGACAAATGCGTTGTCCAGCGAGTCGGGGCTATCAATCCTGGGCAACTGCTTGTCCATCAGTTCGCCAACGGTTCGCTGCACGACGCTTGGATCCTTGTATGCCCGATCCAGCAATCCCTTTTCGCTGACCGAGCCGACGATCGACTCGATCGCTTCGCCCTCAGGTGCTTCCGACACGGGCATCTGGCTGATGCCGTAGAGCTGGAGCATGTCGATCGCGGCACCGACGCGGTCCGTGGTTCGCGTTAGCACGACCGGTGGCAGCGAGTCATCACGGTGACCATTGCGCAACACATCGCTCACGCGCAGCTGTGCGGTGGACGTGCCCATGAGCCCGTTGATGCGCAGCCACTCATCGTTGTAGAGCTTGGACATGTAGTTGCGCCCGCCATCAGGGAAGATCACGACGATGACCTTGTTGCTCGCGTCACCGGCGGCCATCAGGTCGCGTGCGACGGCAATGGTCGCCACGAGCGCAGTGCCGCACGACTCGCCCGCGAGGATGCCCTCCTCGCGCGTGATGCGCCGGGCGGCGGCGAACGAATCCCGGTCGCTGACGCGCACCCAGCGGTCGACGACCTTGGGGTCATAAGTGCCGGGGAAGAAGTCCTCGCCGATGCCCTCGGTGAGATACGGCCGCGCCGTGTCGCCCGACAGGACGCTCCCCTCTGGATCGCCGCCGATCATCTGGATCGCGGGGTTCTGCGCCTTCAGGTAGTGGCCGACACCGGAGATCGTGCCGCCCGTGCCGCTCGCGATGACGACGTGCGTGACGCGACCCTCTGTCTGGCGCCAGATCTCAGGACCGGTGGTGCGCTCGTGCGCCTCGGGGTTGTTCATGTTCCAGTACTGGTCGGGCTGGAACGCGCCGGGGATGTCGCGCGCGAGGCGCTTGGCAACCGAGTAGTAGGACTCGGGCGATTCGGGCTCGACGTTGGTCGGGCAGAGCACCACTTCGGCCCCGTACGCGCGCAGCAGCGACTGCTTCTCTGCCGATTGCTTGTCGGCCATCACGAAGATGCAGCGGTAGCCCTTGAGGGCCGCGGCGATGGCCAGGCCGTGGCCGGTGTTGCCGGACGTGGGTTCGATGATCGTTCCGCCCGGCTTGAGCAGCCCGTCGCGCTCAGCCGCTTCGATCATTGGCAGCCCAATGCGGTCCTTGACCGAGCCGCCGGGATTGAGCAGCTCGAGCTTGGCCAGGATCAGCGGCTGGCGCTCCTGCGGACCAAGGTCGCGCGTTACCCGGGTCAGCCGAACCATGGGCGTGTTGCCCATCAGCTCGAGGATCGACTCCGCGTAGTCCATCAGCGGCCGAGTATAGGTCGCGATCTTCGCTACCCTTGACCCGAGTAGGGCGCAGGAGGGGGCCGTTACCGGCTGATGGCGAGCACAGTTCCACGCAAGACGAGCACGTCGGGGAAGCGTGTCGCCGTGCCCAGAAAGGGCCCTGCCGCCGCAGCAGAGGGCGCGGCCGAGCTCGAGGCGCAGCTGCGGGCCCGCGAAGCCGAGCTGGTGATGATCAACGGCGTCCAGCAGGGCCTTGCCGCGGGGCTGGATATGGCCGCGATGTATCGCCTCGTCGGCGACAAGATCCAGGAGATCTTCGACAGCCAAGTGGTGGCGATACGCTTGTTCGACGGCGACGAGCAAACAATGTCGGCCCCGTATCTGCGCGAACGCGGTGAGCTCATCGAGGTCAACGACCGCGTGCCGATCGGGCCACTGGCCAAAGAGCTGTCCGCTCGGCGCGCCCCGCTGCTGGTCAATGACCTGCCGGCGTGGGAGGAGGAGCACGGCGTCAAGGCGACGGTCCCGTACGGCGAGCGGACCAAGACCGTGATGATGGCGCCGCTGCTGACCGCTGACGAGCTGCGCGGCTACCTGACGCTCCAGAATATCGATCGGACCAACGCATTCAGCCAGTCCGATCTGGACTTGCTGACGACCCTGGCCAACAGCCTCAGCCTGGCGCTCGAGAACGCCCGTCTCCTTGCTGAGACCGCGCAGCGCAACGCCGAGCTGGCGATCGTCAACGAGATCGGCGACGCGTTGGCGAAGCAACTGGACTTCGAGGCGATCATCGAGCTCGTCGGCAACCGGCTCGAAATCATCTTCAAGTCGCCCGGGCTGGCCGTACTGCTCTACGACAAGAAGACCAACCTCATCCGAGTGGCCTTCGAGTCGTCCAACGGGGAGCGGCTCTACGACCGCGCGCCAATGGTCTTCGGGCGAGGCCTCACTTCGACGATCATCACCGAACGTCGCGCCCTTCGGTTCAGCACCTACGAAGAGCAGATGGCTGCGGGCGGTGTGCGTGTGCACGTCATCGTCGGTGGCGAGAAGGTCCCCCTGGATGACCCAGAGCCCGACCACTCATTCCTGGGCGTGCCGATCCTCGCAGGCGACGAGGCGATCGGCGCGGTCATCATCTCCGATCCAGTCAAGAACGCCTACGGCGAAGCGGATGAGCGGTTGCTTTCCACCGTGGTGGCGACCATGGGTGTCGCCCTCAGCAACGCTCGCCTGTTTGCCGAAACGAAGCAGCGCAACGCCGAGCTGGCGGTCATCAACGAGATCGGTGAGGCGCTCGCCAAAGAGCTCACCTTCCAGGGGATCATCGATGCAGTGGGCGACCGGCTCGTGTCGCTGTTCCATACACAGTCCGGTTTCATCGGCCTGTACGACCGCACGAGTAACCAGATCAGTTTTCCGTATTGGATGGACCAGGGGGTGCGTCACGACGTCGAGTCCAGGCAGTTCGGCCAGGGACTCTCGTCGGTCGTGATCGAAACAAAGCGGCCCCTGCGTATGGGCACGCTCGACGAGCAGAGCGCATACGGGGCTCTACTTCCAAAGTACGCCGATGATGACGAGAACGACGAGGGCGCCGACCCCTCGTGGCTTGGCGCACCAATCCTTGCCGGCTCGGAAGCGATAGGTCTCGTTGCGTTCGCCACCCCGCGCGAGAACGCGTACACCGAGTCTGACGAGCGCCTCGTCGCCACGGTCGCAGCGAGCCTGGGCGTCGCCCTCGAGAACGCGCGCCTATTCGAGGAAACCAAGCGCCTGCTCGCTGACACGGACGCTCGGGCGAGCGAGCTGGCAATCATCAACGAGATCGGCTCTGCGCTGGCGAAGCAGCTCGACTTCCAGTCGATCATCGACCTGGTCGGTGAGCGAGTGGGCACGATCCTCGGAACCGACACCGTCTCGATCGGCCTCTACGACCCGACTACCAACCTTGTCTCCTTCCCCTATTCGGTCGAGGATGGCGAGCGCTTCCCGGACGAGACGATCGAGCTGGGCCCAGGCCTGAGCTCGCGGATCATCGAGACCCGTCAGCCGGTGCGCGTGGGGTCTGTAGCCGAGGCGACTGTCCTGGGTGCACGCATGGTGGGCGACTTCGACGCCGCCGTGAAGGAGTCATTCCTGGGCGTGCCCATACCCGCCGGCGATCGCGTGCTCGGAGTGATCAGCGTCGCCAAGGAGCCCCTGAACGCGTTCAGCGAATCTGACGAGCGGCTGCTTGCGACGCTCACCTCGGCGATGGGCGTGGCGCTCGAGAACGCGCGCCTGTTCGACGAGACGAAGCGGCTCCTGGCCGAAACCGAGCAGCGCAACGCCGAGCTGGCGGTCATCAATGAGATCGGCGAAGCGCTCGCCAAGCAGCTCGATTTCCAGGGCATCATCGACGCGGTCGGCGAGAAGATCCGGGCGATCTTCAAAGTACCCACGGGCATGATCATGCTCGTCGATCCCCTGAACAGCACTATCTCGACGCCCTACTCGATCGACCAAGGGGAACGGCACGAGATCCCCGACCGCCCTATGTCGGGGCTGACCGCCCGGGTGGTCGAAAGTCAAGCTCCACTTCGCGTTCGCAGCGCAGCGGAGTCAACAGCCCTGGGCGCGGTCGTCTCCGGCAAGGACGATGCCGAGTCGTGGATGGGTGTGCCCATCGTCATCGGTGACAAGGTGGTTGGCGTCATCGCCATGGAGCGCATGGCGAGGGATGCCTTCAGCGAGTCAGACGAGCGGCTTCTCTCCACCATCGCCGCCAACCTGGGCGTGGCCCTGGAGAACGCGCGCCTGTTTGACGAAACCAAGCGCCTGCTCACGGAGACGGACGAGCGGGCAGCCGAATTGGCGATCATCAACAGCGTCCAAGAGGGCCTGGCCGCCAAGCTCGACATGCAGGCGATGTACGACCTCGTGGGCGACAAGCTCAGCGAGATCTTCGATGCCCAGGTCATTGTCATAAGCACCTACGACCTGCCGAACGACCAGGTCGCGACGCCCTACGTGCGCGAACGCGGAGCGCGCTTACACGCCGAACCAGGCCAACGCGGCACCATGAGTCAGCTGCCTCTCGACCATAAGCAACCGTTCATGGTCAACGACGTCGATGCCTGGGATCGGGAGCGTGGAACGGCGCAGCTTGTCAAAGTGGGAGAGCCCGCTCAATCGATGATTTTCGCGCCGCTGTTGATAGGTGGCGAGGCGCGCGGCCATTTGTCGCTTCAGAACCTCGATCGCACCAACGCATTCAGCGAAGCGGACCTGCGACTGCTGACCACGCTCGCCTCGAGCCTGAGTGTGGCGCTCGAGAACGCGCGCCTCTTCGACGAGACGCAGCGCCTGCTGACTGAGACAAACGAGCGCGCCGCCGAGCTCGCCATCATCAACAGCGTCCAAGAGGGTCTCGCCGCCAAGCTGGACATGCAGTCGATGTACGACCTTGTCGGTGACAAGATCCAGGAGATCTTCGATACGCAGGTGGTCGACATCGGGCTGATCGACATGAGCGACGGCCTGATGCATTTTCCGTACTCGATCGAACGCGGGGTGCGCTTCCCAGACGAACCCCAGCCGTTGCGCGGCTTCGCCAAGATTGTCTTCGATACGCGCTCGTCGCTGAGGGTCAATGACGTGGCCGAGTGGTTTGCGGCGCGCAACCAAGAAATGCCAAATCCGGTCCAGGGCGAGCCGGCCAAGGCAGTCCTGTTCGTACCCTTGATCACGAGCGGCCAGGTCATCGGTCGGATCTCACTCCAGAACATCGATCGCACCAACGCCTTCACCGAGGCAGACGAGCGGCTGCTGACAACCCTGGCGTCGAGCCTGAGTGTTGCCCTCGAGAACGCGCGTCTGTTCGACGAAACGCAGCGGCTGCTCAAGCAGACTGACGAGCGCGCGGCAGAGCTGGCGATCATCAACAGCGTCCAGGAGGGTCTCGCCGCCAAACTGGACATGCAGTCGATGTACGAGCTGGTCGGCGACAAGATCCGTGAGATCTTCGACGCGCAGGTACTCGACATAGGCATCTACGACTTCGACGCCGGCGTGACCCGTTACCCGTACACCATCGAGAAAGGCGAGAAGCTACCGGACGATCCGTCACCCATCGGGGACAACGCGCGCTGGTTCATAGACCGTCAGAGAACGAACCCAGCCCCCGTGAACATCGGCAACGTGGAGGAATGGGTCAAGGAGACCGGCCTGGAGTTCACGATCGTTGGCGAGCCGTCGAAGTCGATCGTTTTCGCGCCGCTCATCAGCAGCGGCAAGCTCTTCGGCCGCATCTCGCTGCAGAATCTCGATCGTTACGACGCGTTCGGCGAATCGGACGTGCGCCTACTGACAACCCTCGCGGGCAGCCTCAGCGTTGCGCTCGAGAACGCGCGCCTGTTTGGCGAGACCGAGCGCCTGCTGACAGAGACCAACGAACGGGCCGCCGAGCTGCAGATCATCAACAGCGTCCAAGAGGGCCTCGCCGCCAAGCTGGACATGCAGTCGATGTATGACCTGGTGGGCGACAAGATCCAGCAGATCTTCGATGCCCAGTCGACCGACATCGCGCTCTACGACCGTGAGGCGGACCTGGTCAACTTTGTCTACCACGTCGAGCGCTCAGAACGCATGCCCAACATGGACGCGCCGATCGGCCCGTTCAGCCGGCTGGTCCTCGACACCCAGAAGCCGCTCCTCATCAACGATACCGAGACCTGGATGCGCGAGAACAACCTCTCGGTACTTGTGCCCGCCGGCGAACCGACAAAGTCGGTTCTGTTCGCGCCACTCATCGTGCGCAACGAGGTTTATGGGCGCATCTCAATTCAGAACATCGACCGCACCGACGCCTTCAGTGAGGCCGACGTCCGTCTCTTAACGACACTCGCCGGCAGCCTCTCGGTCGCTCTGGAGAACGCACGTCTCTTCGATGAGACGCAGCGGCTGCTTACAGAGACCAACGAACGGGCCGCCGAGCTCCAGATCATCAACAGCGTCCAGGAAGGCCTGGTCGCAAAGCTGGACATGCAGTCGATGTACGACCTGGTGGGCGACAAGATCCAGGAGATCTTCGACGCCCAGGTCGTGACTATCGGCATTTATGACTTCGAAGCCGGCTTGACGCGCTACCCGTACGGGATAGAGAAGGGCGATAAGTCGGTCACGGACGAACCGACGCCGATCACCGACAACACCCGGCGCATCCTCGAGATGTACGGGCCCGGCAAGCCCCTTGTCATCGACGATGTCGAACAGTTCACGCGGGAAACCGGGATCAACTTCAGCGTCGCGGGCGAGCCAGCCAAGTCGATCGTCTTCGCGCCGATGCTTACTGGCGGCAAGGTCTTTGGGCGCATCTCGCTCCAGAATTTGGATCGCCGAGCTGCCTTCAGCGAGTCGGAGGTGCGCCTGCTGACGACCCTGACGTCCAGCCTTAGCGTGGCGCTCGAGAACGCGCGGCTGTTCGATGAGACACAGCGCCTGCTTACCGAGACCAACGAGCGCGCCGCCGAGCTGGCGATCATCAACAGCGTCCAACAAGGACTCGCGGAGAAGCTCGACATGCAGGCGATGTATGACTTGGTGGGCGACAAGATTCGCGACGTATTCGATGCCCAGGTAGTCGAGATCGCGCTATACGACTTCGAGGCCGGCATGTCGCATTACCCCTACGCGATCGAGCGCGGTGAGCGCTATCCGGATGAGCCAACGCGCTTCGGGGTGAACGCGAAGCGGCTCCAGGAGAATCCCGTGCCGATCGTGATCGACGATGTCGAGGCCTGGGCGGTCGAGGTCGGGACCACGATGAACGTCATCCAGGGTGAACCCTCAAAGTCCGTCGTGCTCGCACCCCTGATCCGCGGCGGCAGCGCTTTTGGCCACATCTCGCTCCAGAACCTCGATCGGACCCACGCGTTTTCTGAGGCTGACGTTCGTCTGCTCACCACGTTGGCGTCCAGCCTCAGCGTTGCCCTCGAGAACGCGCGGCTAGTCGACGAGACACGTCAGCGTGCCGCGGAGCTGCAGACGGTCAATGATCTGGGCCAGGCCACGGCCTCCCAGCTCGACCTGGAAAAGCTAATCGACCTCGCCGGCGACCAGATGGCGGCAACCTTCAAGGCAGACATCGCCTATGTCGCCCTCCTCGACCCAAACACCAACCAGATCGAATTCCCGTACCACATCGAAAACGGTGTGCGCGAACCGCAGGAACCGCTGCCACTCGGTCAAGGGACGACCTCGAGGGTCATCCAGTCGCGCCAGCCGGTCCTCATGAATCAGCAGGCGCATTTCGCGCAAGAGAGCACCGAAGTGGTCGGCACGGAGGTCAAGTCCTACCTGGCCGTGCCGATCTTTGCGGGCGAGGATGCGATCGGCGCTCTGAGCGTGCAGAGCGCCACGCAGGAGGGTCGCTTCGGCGACGCAGACGTTCGCCTTCTGACTACCCTCGCCGCGAACATCGGCGCTGCCATCCAGAACGCGCTGCTCTATGGCGAGTCGCAGCGGCGCGCTTCGGAGATGGCCGCGCTGGCAGACGTTGGTCGCGAGATCTCGGCGACCCTGGAGCTGAGTTCGGTTCTCCAGCGCATCGTGGAACGCGGACAGGATCTGCTCGACGGCACGTCAAGCGCCGTGTTCCTGGCCGAGCCCGACGGGGAGACATTCCGCGCCACTGCCGCGACCGGCAAGATCGCCGAGCAGGTCAAGGCGATGATCGTCACCAAGGGCACGGGCATCATCGGGTCGCTCGCCGCAGAAGCCCGGCCCGAGGTCATCAACGACGTGACCGCGGACAAGCGCGCCATTCAGATCGCGGGAACTCCGCGGAACGAGATCGAGCGGCTGATGGTGGCGCCGCTGATCGGCCGCGGCGGCGTCAACGGAATGATGGCCGTCTGGCGGACCGGTCCATTCCGGGCGTTCACCCCCACCGATCTGTCGTTCCTCGTCGGGCTTTCCCAGCAGGCCGCCATCGCCATCGATAACGCGCAGCTCTTCGACAACCTACGCGAGGCGCGCGAATCGGCCGACTCGGCGAACCAGGCGAAGAGCTCCTTCCTCGCGGCGATGAGCCACGAGATCAGGACGCCAATGAACGCGATCATCGGCATGAGCGGGTTGCTCACGGACACCCCGCTCAACGAGGAGCAACGCGACTACGCCGACACCATCCGCACGTCGGGCGACGCGCTGTTGACGATCATCAACGACATCCTCGACTTCTCCAAGATCGAGGCGGGCAAGGTCGACCTGGAGGCCCAGCCATTCGACCCGGCCGACTGCATCGAGGACACGCTCGATGTCATCGCGCCGGCGGCTGCCGCCAAGGGCGTCGAGCTCGCCTATGAGGTCGAAACAGACCTTCCCCCCGCCGTCGTCGGTGACCAGGGCCGGCTGCGCCAGATCATGCTCAACCTGCTTTCGAACGCGATCAAGTTCACCGAGAGCGGTGAGGTGCTCGTCTCGGTCGGTAGCCGAGTCGACCGCAGCGAGGTTGAGCTCTACATCGCCGTCAAGGACACCGGTATTGGCATCTCGCAGGATCAGATCGGCCGCCTGTTCCAGTCGTTCAGCCAGGCCGACTCATCGATCGCGCGCAGGTATGGCGGCACCGGCTTGGGCCTCGCGATCAGCCGCCGGCTGGCCGAGGCGATGAATGGCTCGCTCAGCGCTGAGAGTTCCGGGAAATCTGGCGAAGGCTCGACCTTCCGATTGACCATCAAGCTGCCCAGCGCGCCCGCTTCGGCCCTTCCGGCGGTGCCGCTGCGCCGGAGCATCGAGCTTGCCGGCAAGCGGGCGCTGATCGTCGATGACAACGCGACCAACCGGCGCATCCTGAAGGCGCAGCTGGCGCGCTGGGACATTGGCGTGCGCGATACGGCCTCGCCCGAGGAAGCCTTGAATTGGATCAGGAAGGGCGAGCACTTCGACGTCTGCCTGCTCGATCTGTTCATGCCCGGCATGGATGGCGTCGCCCTAGGCGACGCCATCCGCACGGAAATTCCCAAGGACACGCCCAAGCTCATCCTCGTGTCTTCGGCGGCAATGCGCGAGCACGGCGCGACGATGGACGCCCTGCTGCCCAAGCCGGTCAAGCCGTCGGCGCTGCATGACGCGCTCGTGACGGTCTTTGCCAGCGGCGAGGGGCGCATCCAGCTCCAGCGCGCCCCGGAAGCGGCGGGCGATCGCGAACTCGCCGTCCGCCATCCGCTGCACATCCTGCTGGCCGAGGACAACGCGGTCAACCAGAAGCTGGCGCTGCGGCTGCTGGCGAACATGGGCTATACGGCAGAGGTCGCCAACGATGGCGCCCAGGCGCTCGCGGCGCTGGAGGCAATCGATTACGACACGGTGCTGATGGACGTGCAGATGCCCGAGCTCGACGGACTCGAGGCCACGCGGCGTATCCGCCGCCAGTGGCCCGATCGCAAGGTGCACATCGTGGCGATGACGGCCAACGCGATGGCCGGTGACCGCGAGGCTTGTCTCGCGGCCGGGATGAATGATTACGTGAGCAAGCCGATCAAGCCGGCCGAGCTCGCGGCAGCGCTGATGCGCGCCCCATCCAACGGCCACGCGGGGGTTATAGAGGGAGCGTCATGACCGACGAGTTGCCGATCCTCGACGAGTCCGGGCTGGCGGAGCTGCGCGCGTCCGTCGGCGACGACGACGACTTCATGCGCGATCTGATCAACACGTTCCTGGCAGAGGAGCCGGCCAACCTCGAGCTCGTCGCCGCAGCGGCGGCGCGCGGCGACGCCGAGGCGATCGTCCGCCCGGCGCACACTCTGAAGTCGAGCGCGGCCGCAATCGGCGCGGCGCGGCTGTCGGCGATCTGCCGCCAGATCGAGTTCGCCGGCCGCGAGGGCCGCACGACGGAACTGGCCGCGCTCACCGAAGACGCGCAGGAAGCATGGGCAGCGACGGTCACAGCGTTGCGCGCGGCCGGCCTGACGACATGAGCGGCGTCGCGCTGATCGTCGACGACAGCACCGTCAACCGAATGCTGCTGGTGCGCCACCTGGCGTCGCTCGGCATCGATGCGCGCGAGGCAGTCGACGGCAAGACGGCGCTCGACTTGCTGCGCGCCCAGTCGTCGGACGTCGCGGTCGTGCTGCTCGACGTGATGATGCCCGAGATGGACGGCTACGAGGTGCTCGCCACCATCAAGAGCGACGAGGTGCTGCGCCACCTGCCGGTGATCATGATCAGCGGCATCGACGAGCTCGACTCGGTGGCGAAATGCATCGAGCTCGGCGCGGCCGACTTCCTGTCCAAGCCCTTCAACCCGGTGATCCTCGGCGCACGTGTGCGGGCGTCACTCGCCGATAAGCGGTTGCGCGACCTGGAAGCAGAGAGTGCCGCCGCCCAGGCGCGCCTGCTCGACACGATCGAGCGCCAAAAAGACGAGCTGAGCCGCTTCCTCTCGCCGCAGGTCGCCGCGCTCGTGTCGAGCCCGGAGGGTGAGCAGCTGCTGGCCGGCCATCGACGCGAGGCGACCGCCGTTTTCTGTGACCTGCGCGGCTTCACGAGCTTCAGCGATTCGGCCGAGCCCGAAGAAGTGCTTGGCCTGCTGCGCGAATACCACAAGGGAATGGGCGAGCTGATCGTGGAGCACGGCGGCACGCTCGAACACTTCGCCGGCGACGGCATGATGGTGTTCTTCAACGACCCCGTCTTGCAGCCCGACCACGTCGTTCGCGCCGTGCGCATGGCCGTCGCCATGCGCGACCGTTTCGCGACCCTGGCCGCGCGTTGGGCAAAGCTCGGCTTCGAGCTCGGCTTCGGCGTCGGCATCGCCACCGGCTACGCCACCCTGGGCCGCATCGGTTTCGAGGGCCGCTACGACTACGGCATGGTGGGCGCGGCGGTAATCGTGGCGTCGCGCCTCAGCTCCAAGGCCGAGGCGAACCAGATCCTGCTCAATCCGCGCGCACACGCAGCCGTCGAGGAGCTGATCGAGGTCGAGGATGTCGGCGCGCTCGAACTCAAGGGCTTTGCCCGACCGATTCCCACGGTCAATGTCCGCGGCTTGGTAGCCAGCCCGGAATCGGTGCCCGCGTAGCGGCTGCAACAGCGGTGCGGACCGACCTGCCGCGGGGGACCGTGAGCTTCCTTTTCAGCGATGTCGAGGACTCGACCCGGCTGCTGCGCGACCTGGGCAATGAGCGGTATGGCGCGGCGCTCGCCGAGCATCGGCGCATCGTGCGCGAATCAGTGGCGCTCCACGACGGCGTGGAGGTCGACACGCAGGGCGATGCGTTTCTTGTCGCCTTTCCCAACGCACAGTCGGCCGTAGATGCGGCCGTGGATGCGCAGCGCGGCCTGGAAAGCGGGCCGATCTCAGTCCGCATGGGCGTGCATACCGGCTCGCCGCTGCTGGGGTCGGAGGGCTACGTCGGGGAAGATGTTCATCTGGGCGCGCGCATTGCGGCGGCCGGCCACGGAGGGCAGATCCTGATCTCCAGGCAAACTCGGGAACAAGCCGCCGATGCCGAGTCGCTCGAACTGCTGGACCTTGGAGAACATCGCGTCAAGGGCTTCGCGGAACCGGTGTGGATCTTCCAAGTCGGGTCGCACAAGTTTCCGCCGCTGCGAACGATCTCAAATACCAACCTTCCGCGGCCGCCTTCGAGCTTTGTGGGTCGCCATTCAGAGGTTGAGCAGCTGACGACCGCAGTGCGCAATGGCGCCCGACTCGTGACCCTCACTGGTCCGGGCGGGACGGGCAAGACACGCCTGGCGATCCAGGCTGCGGCCGGTCTCGTTCCGGATTTCAAGAACGGCGTCTTCTGGGTCGGCCTGACTGGGCTGACCGATCCCGCCGTAGTCATGCAAACCGTTGGCGAAGTGCTCGGGGCGAAGGGCGATCTGGCGGAACACATCGCCGATCGTCAGATGCTCCTCGTGATCGACAACTTCGAGCACGTCATCGAGGCGGCACCCGATGTGTCGCGCCTCCTGTCGCGCTGCCCGCTGTTGCAGATCATCGTCACCAGCCGCGAGCTGCTCAGGGTGGAAGGCGAGGATGACTACGCGGTTCCCGTGCTCGACGACGTGGAGGCCGTCGCTCTCTTCACCGAGCGGTCCGGCCTTCAGCCTGATGCCGCCATCGAGCAGCTTTGCCGGCGGCTCGACAACCTGCCGCTCGCCATAGAGCTGGCCGCGGCGCGGACGCGGGTCATGTCAGTGGTCCAGATACTGGAGCGGCTCGGGCAGCGCCTCGACATGCTCAAGGGCGGACGAGACAGCGATCCGCGCCAGGAGACGCTGCGCGCCACGATCCAGTGGAGTTACGACCTGTTGCCTGGCGCCGAGCGACACCTCTTCGCGCGGCTGGCGATCTTCAGCGGAGGTTGCACACTCGAGGCTGCGGAGACGGTAGGGGACGCCGATCTTGACTCCCTCCAATCACTTGTCGACAAGAGCCTTGTGCGACATACGGGAGAGCGCTTCCGAATGCTCGAGACAATCCGCGAATTTGCCTCGCAACAACTCGCCATTGCCGGCGACGCTGATGTTCTGGCCCGTCGCCATGCGGATTACTTCGTCGATCTCTCGGAGCGCGCCGAGCGCGAGATAACCGGGCCCGACCAGAATCGTTGGTGGCAGGTCCTGACCGATGAGGTCGAAAATATTCGTGTCGCGTTGGCCTGGGCGTGCGGCGGCGCGGATCCCGGCATCGCTCTCCGTCTGACCAG
>JAXDLE010000184.1:0-19126 GCA_034666725.1 Chloroflexota bacterium | reverse complement strand
GGCGGCAGGCGGCGCTACTCGAGCGCGCCGGTGCGGCCCCGCCCCGGTTCATTGATGAGTGGTACGAGGATCTCGCCTTCGGCGACGTCATCAGGCGCCTGGCGCCGGCGCGCGGCGGACTGATCGTCATGAGCAGCGGCGCCGTGGCGCGCCTTAACCTGGGCGACGCACGGCGGCTTGTGGATGTCGCGGCATCAGGCGGCGCGCACGCACTCACGAACAACCGCTACTCGTCGGACATCGTCGCCCTGGGCCGCGCGGCCGTTCTGCGACGGGCGCCGGCACTGCCCAGCGACAACGCCCTCCCGCGCTGGCTCGAGGAGCTCGGTGGGGTCCGCGTCGACGAGCTGCCCGGCCGTGAGCGGCTGGCGCTCGATCTCGACACGCCGCTCGATGTCTGTCTGGCCGCGCGGGCGCCCGGCGCACCGGCATGGCTACGCCGCGCGGTGGCCGACGCCGGTCTGGCGGTGCCCAGGTTGGAGACTCTGCGCGCCGTCGTGCGCGACCCACTCAAAGAGCTTCTCGTCTTCGGTCGCAGCGGGTCGCGCACGCTCGCCTGGCTCGAGCGCAACGTGCGCTGCCGGGTGCGCTTCCTGGCCGAGGAGCGCGGCATGCGCGCGTCGAGCCCGCTGGCCATCGCCGGCAAGGCCGGCGCAGCTCGGCGCGGCCCAAATTCGACGCTCAGCCTGTTGCTTGCAGAGCGCGGCCCCGCCGCGCTGGCCACGATCGTCGCCGAGCTGGCCGACGCCGCAATCATCGACACGCGGGTGCTGCTCGCCGCGCGTCTCGGGGGCGACGAGTCAAGCTGGCCGGCGGCCGCCGATCGTTTCGCGAGCGACCTCCAAGATCACGCGGCCGTCAGCGACGCGTGGCTCAAGAAATTGACCCGATCAGCCGCCGAATCAGACCTGCCGATCCTGCTGGGCAGCCATTCGCTGGCGGGGCCGGGTGTCAGGCTGGTCGTCGCCGGCAGAGCGAGCTAGCTCTTCTTCTTGCGATCGCCGCCTTTGCTGGCGAACTCCTCGAGCTTCTTCTCGCTCATTCCAGTTTGAGTCTTCTTGCCGGCGCGTTTGCGCGCCAGCTCGGCGCCCATGAACTTGCGTTGCTTCTCAGTTTTGGCAGGCATCGCTCACCTCCTGGTGCTGATGAACCAACACGCTAGGACGGCTCCGACAAAGGGCAACTCAACCACCAGGCCGACGGCGTCGCAAATCCGCAACAGAGATGACGCTGGAGAGGACGTTCAGCAATGGCCGCCGCGCCTGTGTTCGCGCTGCGCTGACGTAGAATGGAAGCGAGCCGCGATCCGCTCCAGCCAGCCCCCAAGAACCCACATTTCGCGGAACGCGGTGCCTGACGAGGCAGTAGTTGACGACCGGCCTGTGGTACGTGATCGGGTTCGCTTTCGCGGGCGCGACCTTCGTGCTCATCACGATCATCGCCTCCTGGTTGCTGAGCCATCGCACCCGTGGCGACCGGCACAAGGGCATGCCCTATGAGTCGGGCATCGATACCTATGGCTACACGTGGGGCCGGGTCGGCCTTTCCTTCTACATCTACGCGCTGCTGTTCGTTGCCTTCGACATCGAGGTCGTCTTCATCTACCTGTGGGCGATCGTGTTCCGGGACGTGCTGCTGGGCGGCTTCCTGGCGATGCTGATGTTCGTGTTCATCTTGCTCATCGGCCTGGGCTACGCCTGGCGCAAGGGAGTGCTGACGTGGAAGTGAGCAAGCAGGCGAACTCCGTCACCGTTGCGCCCGACGACAAGCTGGCCGAGCCGATCATCGTCGAGAACAAGCTCTGGACGTCGGTCAACCCCAACGCCTACGACGGCGGGCGGCCCGCCCAGATCACCCACCTGCGCGCCGAAGAGCAGGCCGATAAGGGAGACACCGGCCGCTGGCGGGCGCTCGACATCATCCCCACCAAGGCCGACTACATCCTCGACCTGATCAGGCTCAACAGCCTGTGGCCGCTGACGTCGGGCCTCGCGTGCTGCGCCATCGAGATGATGTCCGCGGCGACACCCTTCAACGACATGGATCGTTTCAACATGTTCCCGTTCCGGGCGAGTCCGCGTCAGGCCGACGTGCTCATTGTTGCCGGCACGCTGACAACGAAGATGGCCGGGCCCCTGGTGCGCCTGTGGGAGCAGATGCCCGAGCCCAAGTGGTGCGTCGCGATGGGCGACTGCACCTGCTCGGGTGGGCGCTACAAGCGTTCGTACGCAACGGTCGAGGGAATTGACCGGATCATGCCGGTCGACGTTTACGTGCCGGGCTGCCCGCCACGGCCGGAAGGTTTGATCTACGGGATGATGAAGCTGCAGCAGCTCATCAGGGAGCGACGCGGTCATTGGGCCGAGCGGACCGTGGGTCCGACGGTTCCCGACGGCGTATAGCCGGGAGACAGGACACGGACACTCAGCTCAAGCGCAGACTTCAGGCCGCCTTCGGCGAGCATTTCAGCGCGCCCATGATCCAGAAAGGTGACACGACCGAGATCTGGATAGGCGCTCAGGACGTGACCGACGTCATGAAGACGCTCCACGATGACGAGCAGTTCGAGTTCGAGCTCCTGGCCGATCTGGCGGGGGTTGACACCGGCACCGAGATGTGGGTCGTCTACCACCTGTGGTCGCCGCGCAGCCCGGACTGGCTGCGCGTCGTTGCCGCGGGGCTATCACGCGAAGATCCGCGCGTGCCGTCGGTGACGTTCATCTGGAAGGGCGCCGAGTGGGCCGAGCGCGAGGCCTACGACATGTTCGGCATCATCTTCGAGGGCAACCGCGACCTGCGCCGCATCTACATGCCGGCCGACTACACGTCGTTCCCGTTGCGCAAGGACTTCCTGCTGCCCGACGATTCGGCGCGCTCGCCCGGCGAAGGCGTGCGTCACGTCGAGCAGGCGTTCCATCCGGCCGAGCAGCTCCGCCAGCCGGTCCTGCGTCGCGCGGAGCTCGGGCCGCCCAGAGCCACGGACACGGAGCAGCTCGAGGCGGGTACGGAGAAGCCGGCATGACCACCGATCGCGGCCAGGTCCGCTCGCTCGACGATCCGAACATCTGGGTCGAGACGCCCGCCACCATCTTCGACGCGGTCCCGCCGTACCCGCCGCGCACCGAGCGCGAGGCCGAGTTCTACCACCTGCGCGACGGCGAGATGCTGCTCAACCTGGGTCCCCAGCACCCCTCGACACACGGGGTCCTGCGCGTCGTCCTCAAGGTAGACGGCGAGCGTGTGACCGACCTCGACCCTGTACTGGGCTACCTCCACCGCGGCGTCGAGAAGATCTGCGAGAACGGCGACTGGCACCACGCCATCAGCAACTGCGACCCGCTCGAGTACGTGGCCTCGATGTTCAGCGAGGCTATGCCGGTTCTGTCGGCCGAAAAGCTGCTCGACCTGCAGGTGCCGCGCCGCGCTGAGTACATCCGCGTGCTGTGCTGGGAGCTCAACCGCATCGCCAGCCACGGCCTCTTCATCGGCTGGCTGGCGCTCGACCTGGGCGGCCTGACGCCGCTGCTGTACGGCTTCATCGAGCGCGACAGAATCGTCGAGATGCTCGCCTCGCTGACCGGTCAGCGAATGCTCTTCAACTACCTCCGCATCGGCGGCGTCAACCGAGACCTGAACCACGACTTCATGTCGCGCCTGGGCGAATGGATGAGCCATGCCGCCGTCGAGCTCGAGAACGAGACGCGCCTCCTCAACGAGAACGAGATCTTCGTCCGGCGCACGACGGGCATGGGCCGGCTCGATCGCGAGACGGCGCTCCGGCTGTGCGTCACCGGGCCAAACCTGCGGGCCACCGGCGTTCCCTACGACGTGCGCCGCGCACACCCGTACAGCGTCTATCCGGAGCTCGATTTCGACATCCCGACACGCGACGCGGGCGACTCCTACTCGCGCTACCTGCTGCGCGTCGACGAGATCCGCGAGAGCATCCGGATCATCGACCAGGTGCTCCACGAGATGCCCGACGGGCCGATCATGGCGAAAATTCCGCGCCTGATCCGCATCCCGCCCGGCCGCGCATTCATCTCCGTCGAGAGCCCGCGCGGGCAGTACTCCTGCTACGCCATGAGTGACGGCTCCGATCAGCCGTTCCGGCTGCGCATCCACGACCCGTCGTACTTCACGCTCCAGGCGGTTGGCCAGCTGATGCCGGGCAACCTCATCGCCGATTCGATGGCCATCATGGCCAGCCTCGATCCGGTCATGGGCGGAGTGGACAAGTGAACACTCTCCTCCGCAGACCCTTCGGGCTGCTGCGCGCGAAGCGCCCGGGTCCCAGCGCATCGCTGGGCTCCGGCCGTCGCTTGCGGACTCCCGTACCTAGATGAGCGTTATCTCGCGGCCCTGGAACAGGCTCACCCTCGCCGGCAAGATCATCCTGCCGCTCTTCCTGCTGCTCGTGGTGCTGACGGTCCTGCTCATCGCCTTCTGGCAGCTCGGCCTCATCCCGGCGGTGATCGAGTTCCTCGCCGATGTCGTGCGCAGCAACATCGACATCTTCCGCTTCATCCTGACCGCGACGATCACGCTGCTCATCACGGTGCCCGTGGCCTTCGTGATCATCTTCATGGAGATGAAGGTCATCGCCTTCCTCGCGGGGCGTATCGGCCCCAACCGCATCGGCCCGTGGGGCACGCTGTCGTCGGTCTTCCACGGCTTCAAAGTGCTGGCGAAGGAGGACTTCACCCCGACCGGCGCCGACGCGCCCATTTTCACCCTGGCGCCGATCATCACCTACCTCTCGAGCGTGCTGACGCTGCTCGTCATCCCGTTCGCCCCGGGCCTGGTCGGCTTGGACATGAACATCGGCCTGCTCTACTTCTTCGCCGTGTCGGGCCTGACCGTGGTCGGGCTGCTGGCCGCCGGCTGGTCGAGTTTCAACAAGTACTCGCTGCTGGGTGGCCTGCGCGCCGCGGCGCAGATCGTGTCCTACGAGCTGCCGCTGCTGCTCGCCCCGGTCGGAATCATCATGCTCGCCGGCACGTTGTCGCTGAACCAGATCGTGATCAAACAGGCCGGCTGGTTCTGGGACTGGTACGTCTTCCAGCAGCCGCTGGCATTCATCGTCTTCTTCATCGCCGCGACCGCTGAAGGCAACCGCACGCCGTTCGACCTGACCGAGGCGGACAGCGAGATCGTTGCCGGCTTCGCCACCGAGTACAGCGGCATGCGCTTCGGCTTCTTCTTCTTCGCCGAATACGTGAACGTGTTCATCCTCTCGGCGCTGACGGTCGTGCTGTTCTTCGGCGGCTGGAACTCGCCGATCGACCCCAAGCCCATCCTCGACTTCTTCCACATCGGCTCGCTGACGCCGGCCATCGACGTCTCGTCTTTGGGCATCTGGCTGCTGTGGATCCTGGCCTTCGGTGTGCCGCTGCTCGTGCTGCTGATCGCCTTACCGCTGTGGATGCTCAAGAGCGGCTGGTCGTTCGTGAAGTCGCTCATCGTCGCGTTCGTGCTGTTCAACGTGTTCACGGTGGCGGCGGTCATGATCTGGGCGTTCCTGTCGTTCGAGGTCGTGGTCGGCCTGTTCTGGTTCATCGTCAAGACGTTCACGTTCGTGTTCATCTTCGTGTGGATGCGCGGCACGCTGCCGCGGGTGCGCATCGACCAGCTGATGGGCTTCGCCTGGAAGTGGCTCGTCGAGATCGCGCTGCTCAACGTGTTCGTGACCGCCGGCGCAATCCTGCTCGTCCAGGAGCTCAGCCGATGAGGACGGAGCAAGCAACGCACGGCAGCCGGCGGCACGCCGGAAGCCGGGCGATTTGCGCGCAGCAGCAGCCGAAGGCCAGCTGCGGAGCAAGACCATGAGCATCATGTCCAAGGTTCCCGGCTGGGGCATGGCCATGGGCATGGTCTACACGTTCAAGCGCTTCGTGCAGCCCAAGGTCACCATCCAGTACCCCGAGCAGCGCCAGGAGATCTCGCCCCACCACCGCGGGCGTCTCGTGCTGCTCTATGACGAAGTGGGCAATCTCAAGTGCGAGACCTGCTTCCAGTGCGCCATGGCATGCCCGATTGAGATCATCGATATGGGCGGCGTTGACACCAAGAACCGCATGCACATCCACTGGGGGCCGCCCGAGCAGTACGCCGAGCGCCGCGAGGAATCGGCGCTGCGCCGCAGCGGCCGCCCTGTGGCCGATAGCGCGTTCGCCGCGTGGCTGCCGATCGATCTTGGGCCGCTCGAGCGCATCCTGGCCGCGAACGATTACGACCCGCACCGCCTTCTGGCCATGCTCGATCAGGCGCAGGCGACCTACGGCTACCTGCCCGTCGCCGCTCTGCAGCACATCAGCCACTCGACCGGCGCCTGGTACAGCGAGATCTACGGCATCGCCACGTCCTATCCGCATCTCGTGTTCGAGCCCGGCCGCGTCGCCGAGATTGGACTGTGTCGCTGCGCCGCGTGCAGCCTCGCCGGGGGCGGCAAGGTGCGCGACGCGCTCGTCGAAGCGCTCGGTGTCGATGTCGGCGGCGTTACCGCGGACGGCGCAGTCAGATTTGCCAGTGCTGATTGCGGCGGTGACAACGGCGGCCAGCCTCTCGTCACGCTCGACGACCAGCGCCAGCCGGGCATGACGCCGGACAAGGCGCGCGATCTCGCCGAGAAGTTGCGCGCCAAGTCCGCAATGGCGGCCAGCGCGTGAAGTTGCTCGCATCGCCCAAGGGCGTGCCCCAGATATTGACCGGCCGCTTCGGCAAGTACGACGCCGACGGCGCGCTGGGCGATGCCGAGAAGGCGGGGGCGTGGTCCGCCTGGAAGACATCGGCAACCTCGATGAGCCCCGGCGCGGTCATCAGGACGATCTCCGAAGCCGGACTGCGCGGCCGCGGTGGCGCGGGCTTTCCCGCCGCGGAAAAGTGGCGAGCCGCGGCAGCGGCTGACGCCGACCGGCGCTACGTGGTTGCCAATGGCTTCGAAGCCGACCCGGGCGCGATGGTCGATCGCACGCTCATGGAGAACGACCCACACGCGATCGTGGAGGGCGTCGCCTTCGCGGCATTCGCGACAGGTGCGAGCCACGCCTACATCGCGGTCCGCGCCAACCTCGCCACGGCCCTGCGCCGCCTGACCGCCGCGGTGCGCCTCGCCGAGGAGGCCGGCTACATCGGCAGCGACGCGCTCGGCGCGGGCATCGACATCCACATCGAGGTCGTGGCGTTGCAGGGCGGCATGGTCGTGGGCGAGGAGACCGTCCTGCTGCACGCGATCGAGAACAAGCGCGCCCAGCCCGACCAGCGCCCGCCCTACCCGAGCCGCCGCGGCCTGTGGGATCGCCCGACCGTCGTCAACAACGTGGCCACGCTCGCGTCGGTGCCATGGATCATGGCCAACGGCGCCGAGGCGTTCGCCGCGGTTGGTGACCCCAAATACCCGGGCACGACGCTCGTCCAGTTCGCGGGCGCGGTCAAAGGAGCGGGCATTGTCGAGGTGCCGCTCGGCATGAGTGTGCGCAAGCTGCTCGACATCGCCACGCCAGGAACCAAGCTGAAGGCCGTGCTCGTCGGCGGTCCGGCAGGTGGCTTCCTGCCGCCGGCCGAGCTGGACACGCTGTACACGCCGGAGGCGTTGGTCGCCAAAGGCGCAATGTGCGGCTCGGGCACCGTGCTGGCAGTCGGAGCCGAGACGTGCCTCGTCGAGATGGCAACGACGCTAGAGCGCTTCCTGTCGGACGAGGCGTGCGGCAAGACGATCCCGTGCCGCATCGGACTGCGCCGGCTGTATGAGATCGGCGCCAGGGCGACGACCGGCCTGGCCGCACCCGATGACGCCAAGAACCTGGTCGACCTGGGCAACGACGTGCGCGCCTCTGCGCTGTGTGGCCTCGAGTACTGCGCACCCAATCCATTCCTGACGGGAATGCGCTTCTTCGCAGACGAGTTCGACCAGCACTTCAGCCACGGCACCTGCCCGGCCGGTGTGTGCGAGTCTGTGCGCGTGGCCCAACCGGTGACGGCATGACCGACACGCTGCCCCAGCCGTACACGGAAGCGGCCGACGCTGCCGTTGAGCGGCTGCTCGAGACCCAGTCGCCCCAGCGCCGGCTGTCCGCGCCAACGTTCACAGTCGAGGTCGACGGCAAGCAGTTCACCGGCCGCGAGGGCCAGACGATCCTCGAGATCTGCCGCGACAACGGCATCGATGTGCCGACGCTGTGCTATGAGCCGAAACTGCCGGGCTTTGGCGCGTGCCGCATGTGCGTCGTCGATGTCGACGGCGAGGAGAACCCGCCCATCTCGTGCTCGCGTGCCGCTGAGCCCGGCATGGTGGTCCAGACCCAGACGCCGCGGCTGCGCGAGATCCGCAAGACCAACCTCGAGCTGATCTTCTCCGACCACAACGCCTACTGCCTGCCACCGTGCCAGAACAAGTGCCCCAGCCACATCGACATCCCGGGCTTCCTCAAGGCCAATACCGAGGGCAACTTCGCCGAGTCGGCGCGCATCTTCAAGCGCACCATTCCGTTCCCGTCGGTGCTCGGTCGCGTTTGCCCGGCGCCGTGCGAGGAACACTGCCGGCGCGACGAAGTCGAGGAGGCGATCGCGATCCGCGACAGCCACCGCTACGCCGGCGATCAGGTCCTGAAGGACCAGGCCAACGGCATCAAGGCGCCGGTGCCGTTCGAAGTCCAGCCCAAGACTGGCAAGCGCGTCGCGGTCATCGGCTCCGGCCCCGCCGGTATGTCTGCCGCCTACTACCTGCTGATCGCCGGTCACGACGTCACTGTGTACGAGCGCGACCCGGCGCCGGGCGGCATGCTCCGCTACGGCATCCCTCAGTACCGCCTGCCGAAGGTCGAGATCCTCGAGGCCGAGTACCAGTCGGTGACCGATCTGGGCGGCCAGATGGTGGTCAACTCCGAGCTCGGTCGCGACTTCACAATCGACGACCTGCAGAACCAGGGCTTCGATGCCGTGTGCGTGGCCATCGGCTGCTACGAGACTAACAAGCTCGGTGTCCCTGGCGAGGATGCCGACGGCGTCCTCGATGGCCTGGAGTACCTGCGCATCGCCACGCTGGGCCTGCCCTACCCCGGGCACGAAGGCAAGCGGGTCGTGGTCATCGGCGGTGGCTTCACCTCGATGGACTGCACGCGCACATCGGTCCGCCAGGGCGCCAAGGAAGTGACGCTGGTCTATCGCCGCGACATGAAGGACATGCCCGCCGCGAACGAGGTCCACGAGGCGCTCGAAGAAGGGGCGCGCGCGATCTTCCAGGCCGCGCCGACACGCGTGGTGGCCGACAAGAACAACAAGGTCACAGGCGTGGAGTTCCAGCGCATGGCGATGGGTGCGCCCGACGCATCGGGTCGCCGCCGGCCTGAGCCAGTCGCGGGCACCGAGTTCATCATCGATTGCGACCGCGTCCTTTTGGCCATCGGCCAGGGGCCGCAGCTCGATTGGCTGTCACGCGGCGCCGACGGCGTGACCGCCACCAAGAACCGCCGCCTCGCCGCTGATGCGGTCACCTTCGGCACAGGGCGCAGGGGCGTGTTCGGCACCGGCGACGTGCGCGTCGGTGCCGCGACCGTCGTCCAGGCGACGGCCGAGGGCCGCCGCTCGGCGTACGCCATCGACGCGTACCTCAAGGGCCTCGATCTCGACGAGATCAAGACGCGCCAGACGCTGGCCGAGCCACAGCCCGAGTTCCTGAACATCGTCCCTTACACCGGTGAGCTGAAGGAGCCGCGCTTCCGGCTCAAGGCGATGCCGGCCGAGGTGCGCAACAAGAGCTACATCGAATACGAGATCCCGTACACACAACAGGAAGCAATGGCCGAGTCCAAGCGCTGTCTGCAGTGCACGTGCGAGGCGATCGGCTACTGCGACCTGCGCCGCCAGGGAATCGAGTACGGCACGACCCTCAAGACGCTGGAGCCAGAGCGCACGGGCTTCTCGTTCCGCAGCGTCAACGACAACCGCTTCACCGGCACGAACCACGATTACATCCGAGACGACAGCCATGCCTTCATCCTGCGTGAGCCGTCGCGCTGCATTGACTGTGGCCGCTGCGCCAACGTGTGCAAGGAGGTCGTCGGCGCCGCGTGCTACGACTTCATGCGCACCGGCTTCGACACGCTCGTGACCACGCCGCTCGACATGAGCCTCAATACCACGCCGTGCGTCTCGTGCGGCCGCTGCGCGGAGACCTGTCCGACCGGCGCCCTGATGCCTAAGCCAAGGGTCCTCGAGAAGTACGAAGTGGACGAGAGCCGCTGCATCCTGTGTGGCATCTGCGTCGACGCGTGTCCCTACGACGCGCTCCGCTGCGGGCCGGACTTCGAGCTGAGCCACGAGAACCGGGCCGATCCGCAGATCGATCTGCTCGCGATCAGCGCCATGGAGCGCGACACCGAGATGACCTGGATCCAGCACGAGCGCGACTGGGCGTCGCGCGCGGTGAGCGCCGGGCGCCAGATCAACCCCGGCCGGATGCTGCCCATGCTGCCTGCGGGCGTGTCCGGCAATGGCAAGAACGGCCAATCGGGCAACGGTCATTCGGGCAACGGCAGCCACGCCGACCACAGCCATTGATGCCCACGGGAGTGCTGGCCGACCTCGCGCTGCCGCCATTCGTGCCCTTTCTCAACTGGGCGTGGGACGACCTGCTTTTCCTGCTGCTTGCAGGCATCATGCTCGCTGCCGCCGTCTTCGTGGTCGTTGGGCGCAACATCGTGCGCTCCGGCGTGGCGATGATGCTGTGCTTCGCCGCGCTGGCCGGTATCTACGTCCTAGCCGGCGCCGTCATCGTCGCGGCCGCGCAGGTGCTGATCTACATCGGCGCGATAAGCATCCTGGTGCTGTTCGCGATCATGCTTACCCAATCGAAGTCGGGCCCATTGAGCCTCGTCTTCCATCGTCAGGCGTGGGCCGGTCTCCTCGCGGCGATCGGCGTCGCCCTGCTGCTCATCTTGAGCGTGGTCAACACCGAATGGCCACTCGCCGTAGCCGACCGGTTGTGGTCTGTCACCGACGAGGTGGCGCTGCTGCTATTCACTGACGCCCTGTATGTGTTCGCCCTGCAGGTCATCGCCGTCCTGTTGACCGCGGCCGTAATCGGCGGGGTCTTCATTGCCAAGCGCGAAGAATCGGCCGACCCGGGCGAGCCCGCGGCGGCGACCCTGGAGCGCCAGCCGCGGCCGGCCGACGCTGGCGTAGGCGGAGGAGAGGCATGAGTCACTCCCTCGACGCGTATCTCATCCTGTCGGCGCTGCTGTTCGGCGTCGGCACGTTCGGCTTCCTCGCGCGGCGCAACGCGATCGCCATGTTGATGTCGATCGAGCTGATGCTCAACGGCGTCAACCTCGCCGCGGTCGCCTTTGGCGCCTTCACGCCGGAGCTACAGGCGCACGCGGCGCTGATCGCGCTGATCGTCATGGCCGTGGCCGCGGCCGAGGCGACAGTGGGCCTGGCGATCGTCATCGCGATCTACCGCAACCGGCGCACGCCATTGGTCGACGAGTACTCGAGCATGCGCGAGTAGCCGACTAAAGATCGATATGACCACCGATCAGATCTTCGTCACCCTGCTGCTCGCGCTGCCTCTGTCCGGATTCGCGCTGACCGCGCTCGTCGGGCGCCGCCTGCACACCAGGGCGTGGATGATCGCGGTGCCCGTGCTGATCGCCACCTGGGCGATCGCCATGTACCTCGTCTACCAGACGCTCTTCCTCCACGCCTTTGGCGACGAGGGTCTGCATTTCACCCTTTACAAGTGGGTGCCGGCGGGCAATTTCAGCATCGACTTCAACTTCGCCGTCGATGCGTTGACCGCAGTGGTGCTGATCGTGGTCACGTCGATCGGCATGCTGGTCCATGTCTACTCGATCGGCTACATGGCCCACGACCCGGGTCGGTGGCGCTTCTTCGCCTACCTGAACCTGTTCATGTTCAGCATGCTGCTGCTGGTCCTGGCCGACAACTTCATGCTGCTGTTCGCGGCATGGGAGCTGGTCGGCCTGAGCTCGTACCTGCTGATCGGCTTCTGGTACAACCGTAAGTCGGCCGCCCTGGCCGCCAAGAAGGCGTTCATCGTCAACCGCGTCGGCGACTTCGGCTTCGCCCTGGGCATCGCCGCGGTCTGGACGACGGTCGGAACACTCAACTTCACGACGACCGAAGCCGGCCCGGGCGTCTTCCAGCTGCTGCCGCAGGCACTGGAATCGGGCGCCATCGCGCCGTGGATGATGACCGGCATCGCGCTGCTGCTCTTCATGGGCGCGATGGGCAAGAGCGCCCAGTTTCCGCTGCACGTCTGGCTGCCCGACGCCATGGAGGGCCCGACGCCGGTCAGTGCCCTGATCCATGCCGCGACCATGGTGAACGCCGGGGTCTATTTCGTGGCTCGCGCCAACCCGATCTTCGCCCAGACGCCGGATGCGATGTCCCTGGTGGCCGCCGTTGGGATCTTCACCGCGATCCTCGCCGCGTCGATCGCCTTGACGCAGCGCGACATCAAGCGGGTACTGGCCTATTCGACGCTCAGCCAACTGGGCTACATGTTCGCCGGCCTGGGTGTGGGCGCCTTCGCGGCGGCGATCTTCCACTTGATGACGCACGGCTTCTTCAAGGGTCTGTTGTTCCTGGGCTCGGGGTCGGTAATCCACGCCGTCCACGAAGAGCAGGACATGAACAAGATGGGTGGGCTGTGGCGCAAGATCCCGATCACCCACTGGACGATGCTCATCGGCTCGATCGCCATCGCCGGCATCCCGCCGCTGGCAGGGTTCTTTTCCAAAGACGAGATCCTCGCCTCGGCCTATAAGAACGGCTTCCAAACGGTCTGGACGATCGGCGTAATCGTGGCCGTGATGACCGGCCTCTACATGTTCCGGCTCATGGGCAAGACGTTCTACGGCGAGAGCCATGTCGACCCCCATATCGAACCAAAGATTCACGAGTCGCCGCGCTCGATGACAGTGCCCCTGATCCTGCTGGCGATTCCATCGGTCCTACTCGGACTGGTCATCGGCTGGCCGCCCGAATCAGGCCTGCTCCACCAGTGGCTGGCGCCCGTCTTCGAGCACGCGACGGAAACGCTCGAGTTGCACGAGGCACCCTTCGTGTTCGCTGGCATCGACGCTACGCTGCTATTCATCGGGGCAGCAGCGGCCGCTCTGGGAGTCTCGTTCGGCATCTGGTTCTTCGGCCTGTTCGGCTTCACCCAGCGTCAGGTAACAGTCGAGCGGTTGACCGACACGTTCCGTCCGCTGTACACGGCGAGCTTCCACAAGTGGTGGTTCGACGAGCTCAACGACCTGATCTTCGTTCGCTTCGGTGGCTTCGTGGCACGCGCACTGTGGTGGTTCGACGTGCGCGTCGTTGACGGCACGGTCAACGGTATCGCCGCGCTGACCCAGAGCACCGGCCGCGGCATCCGCCAGATTCAGACTGGGCACGTCCAGAATTACGCGCTCGGTATCGCCGCAGGTCTGCTGGTCATCGCCATCACCTACATCTTCGTGGTCGCGCGATGATCGATTTCGTCAGCGGCCTGCCCATCCTCAGCCTGATCACCTTCACGCCGCTCGCCGGCGCGGTCCTGATCGCATTCCTGCCACGTGAGCGGCTCAACTGGATCCGCTGGGCAGCGCTCGGCACGGCGCTCATCGCCTGGGCGTTCTCACTGTTGCTGCTGACCAGCTTCGACCCCGGGGCAGCGGGTTTCCAGTTCGGCGAAGTGGCCGACTGGGTGCCCGCCTTCGGCATCCAATACAAGCTGGGTGTCGACGGCATCTCGTTGGCGCTCGTCGTCCTGACCACGACCCTGACCTGGATCAGCATCCTGGCCAGCTTCGGGCCGATCAAGGAGCGTGTGAAGGAGTACATGATCTCCTTCCTCATCCTCGAAGTGGGCATGACGGGCGTCTTCCTCGCCCTCGACATGTTCCTGTTCTACATCTTCTGGGAGCTCGTTCTGATCCCGATGTACCTGATCATCGGCATCTGGGGCGGCGCCAACCGGATCTACGCCACGATCAAGTTCGTCCTCTACACCCTTGTCGGCTCGCTGCTGATGCTGGTCGCGATCCTGGCGATGGCCTACACCTACCAGGCGCACACCGGTACTTGGGTCGGCGCGTTCGACTACCTGACGCTGCACGACTTCGGCTTCGATCCGACGCTCCAGTTCTTCGCCTTTGCGGCGTTCTTCCTGGCGTTCGCGATCAAGGTGCCCATGTTCCCGTTCCACACGTGGCTGCCCGACGCACACGTCGAGGCACCTACAGCCGGCTCGGTCATCCTGGCGGGCGTCCTGCTGAAGCTGGGCGGCTACGGACTGCTGCGCTTCGCCGTGCCGCTCTTCCCCGACGCTGCGCACGATTGGGCGCCGCTGGTCATCGTGCTGTCGCTCATCGGCATCGTGTACGGCGCGATCGTCGCTCTCGTGCAGCCTGACCTCAAGAAGCTCGTCGCCTATTCATCGGTCAGCCACATGGGCTTCGTGACCCTGGGCATCTTCGTCTTCACCGAGCAGGGCCTGCACGGCGCGCTCATACAGATGATCGCCCACGGCATCCTGACCGGCGGCCTGTTCCTTCTTGTCGGCGTCATCTATGAGCGCACTCATGACCGGACGATCGCCAAGATGGGCGGCCTGGCAGGAAGGCTGCCCGTGTATTCGGCCATCCTGGGCTTTTTCGTCCTTGGGTCGCTCGGCCTACCCGGCCTGGCCGGCTTTATCGGCGAGTTCGTGACGATCATCGGCGCCTTCGACTTCTACCCATGGGTCGCCGCGATTGCGGCCCTGGCGATGATGCTCGGCGCGGCGTACCTGCTGTTCATGTACCAGCGCGTCGTGTTCGGTGACCTCTCCGACTTCCTCAAGGGCATCGGCCACCATCTGACCGATTTGAATCGAACCGAGATCGTGACCCTCGCCCCTCTGGTCGTCCTGGCGACCGGCTTCGGCGTCTTCCCGGGACTGCTGCTCCAGCTCTGGCAGACGCCAGTGACCGAGTTCGTGGCACGCCTCGTGCCGGCCGCGCTGGCTTTCCCCTAGGCAACCGATGATCAGCGTCGACGCCCACACCATCCTTGCCCTCCTGCCACCGGTCGGCGTGGCGCTGCTGGCTTTGATCGTCGTGGTGGTCGACATGTATCGCCCAGGGCGCGACCGTTTGCTGGTCGGCATCGCAGTGGGCGGGCTGGCGCTGCTCATGGCGCTCGTCGTGGTCATAGGGCCGCTGCCCGGCCTGGGCCTATTGACGGGCGCACAGGAAGTCTTCGACGGCGCCTACGTGCGCGACTCGCTCACCGCTCTGGTCGACCTGCTGCTCATGGCCATCGCGCTGCTCACGATCCTGTTCGGACCGGACTACCTGCGCCCGCGCGGCCTGCCCGCGGCGGAGTTCGCGGCGATGCTGCTGTTCGCGATCACCGGCGGCATGCTGATCGCCGGCGCGCACGACCTCATCGTGCTGTTCCTGGCCCTCGAGCTGTTGGTCCTGCCGGGCTACCTGCTCGCCGGCTACGCCAAGCGCGACGGACTCTCCACGGAAGGCGCGATCAAATATTTCCTGCTGGGCTCGTTCTCGAGCGCGATCTTCCTGTTCGGCCTGGTGCTGACCTTCGGTTATATCGGCACCACCAACATCGGCGAGATCGCGTCGTCCATCAGCGCCACCCTCGGCGCGAACGGCTTCAAATCGCTCTCGCCTGCGCTGCTGATGGGCCTCGCGCTCTTGACCACGGGCGCGGCCTTCAAGATCGCGGCGGTGCCGTTCCACTACTGGACGCCAGATGCGTACCAGGGCTCGCCGACTCCGGTCACCGGCTACCTGTCGGTGGGTCCCAAGGTCGCCGCGTTCGCCTTGATCCTGCGACTCTTCGTGGACGCGCTGGGCGGCCTCAAGGCTGACTGGACGCCGTTCATCGTCGTCCTCGCCGCGCTGACGATGACGCTCGGCAACCTCGTTGCCGTGGGCCAGGACAACATCAAGCGCATGCTCGCCTATAGCTCGATTGCCCACACCGGCTACATCCTGGTCGGCCTCGCGGCCTTCGGCGCAGCGCCGGTCGGCTCGCTCGCCGAGCAGGCCGGCTTGCAGGCGGTGCTGTTCTACAGCGTGGCGTACTCCTTCATGAACCTGGGCGCCTTCGCCGTCGTTGCCGCGCTCCAACGCCGGCCCGGCGTTACGTCGCAGCTCGCCACGTTTGCCGGGCTCGGCCGGCGCGCGCCGCTGCTCGCGGCACTGATGCTGCTCTTCCTGCTGTCGCTCACGGGCATCCCACCGCTCGCCGGCTTCTGGGCCAAGTGGTACGTCATCCAGTCCGCGCTACAGGTTGGCGGCTGGCTCACGCTGCTCGCGGTGCTGACGGTGCTCAACGCCGCCGCGGCCGCGTTCTATTACCTGCGCGTCGCGGTCTACATGTACATGCGCGAACCCGCCGACTCCGCGCCGGCGGTCGAGCTCGGCGGCCAGACGCGCATCGGCCTGGGGCTGGCTGCGCTGGGCACGGTCGCGATCGGACTCGTGCCGCCCGTCACGATCGCGGTCATCACCATGGCTCAGCAGGCGGCGCAGGCACTGCTCTAGGCCGCTCGTCGAGGTCCGGCTAACGGGCCGATTCGGGGTCTGACTCTAAGACCCCCTTCGGGCGGGGGCGTTCGGGCGAGGCGCGCGCGTGATATGCGGAAGGAATGTCCCTAACCCCGTTTCGCGCGTTCCCGTGACGTTGGGCCGCTAGGCTTGCCCGGCCCCAGATGGAAATGAATCGCTCGAGCCGCGTCCGGGCCGTGCCGGACGGGGTGGACTTGCTGCGCGACTATCTTGCTGCCCTGCTCGGAAACGACGGGCGGCTTATCGTCGCGTCCAATCGCGGGCCCTTGAGCTTTAGCCGCACCAAGGCGGGCGAATGGCGCGCCAGGCGCGGTTCGGGTGGTCTCGTGACGGCGCTGGCCGAGATGGGCCGCCTGGCGCCAATCACCTGGGTGAGCGCGGCGATGGATCGCGACGATCGTGCCGCAGCGGCCGCGCTCGAGGCGCCCAACGGCACCGCCAAGGCGCTGCACGAGCTGATCGCGCGTGAGCTGCCCGGCCAAGATCTGAAGCTGGACATACAGCCGATCGCCGGCGATGCGTGGGCCGCGCACTACGGTGTCATCTCCAACCCGTTCCTGTGGTTCGTGCAGCACCAGCTGTTCACGCTGCCCTACGAGCCGACCGTCGACGACAAGCTGATCAGCGCCTGGCAGAACGGCTACAGGGTGGTCAATGAGGTTCTCGCTGAAGCGGTGCTCGAGCATATCCAGGGCGAGCGCCGGCCGGTCGTGCTCCTCCAGGACTACCACCTGTACCTCGCGGCCGCGACCATCCGTGCCGAGCGACCGGACGCTCTGCTGCTGCACTTCAACCACATCCCGTGGCCGTCGGTCGACTCGTGGCTCGTCCTGCCGCAGGGGTTGCGCCGCGCGATCTGCGAGGGCCTGCTCGCCAACGACATCGTCGGGTTGCAGACCGACCGCTACGCGACCAACTTCCTGGCGAGCGTCGATGCCTTCGTGCGTGATGCCGAGGTCGATCCCGACGGGCGCCATGTGCGCTGGCGCGGCCGCACCATCTGGGTGCGCGCCTATCCCATCTCGATCGAGCCCGATTCGTTGGCCGCGTTCGCGCGCAGCCCAGCAGTCGAGAGCCGCCGCGCCGAGCTGCGCGCGCGCCTCGAACGCGCCGGCAAGCCGCGGCTGATCGTCCGCGTCGATCGTCTCGAGCCGTCGAAGAACGCGCTGCGCGGCTTTGTCGCTTTCGAGACCCTGCTCAAGCGCCGACCCGAGCTGCGCAAGTCGGTGCGCTTCCTGGCCATCCAGTCGGTCAGCCGCGCAGACGTGACCGACTACGCCCACTACGCGAGCGCGGTGCGCGAGGTGGTCGCGCGGGTCAACGGGATGGCCGATCCCGACCAGGCCCCGATCTGGCTACTCGACGGCTCCGACTACGACCTGGCTATCGCCGCGCTGTCGCTGGCCGATGTCGTGCTCGTCAACCCGGTCGTGGACGGCATGAACCTGGTCGCCAAGGAAGCGGCCGTTGTCAGCCGCGCGGCGCTGGTGCTGAGCGAAACAGCGGGCGCCGCCGAGCAACTTGCCAGCGACGCGTTGATGGTCAGTGCGGCCGACATCTCGGGCACGTCCGAGATGCTGGAGCGCGCCCTCGACATGCCCCTCGACGAGCGCCTTGGACGCATCCGCCGGCTGCGAGCGTCAGTGCGCGAGGAGGATCTGCAGTGGTGGCTCACGCGCCAGCTGCGCGACCTCGCCGCGGTGTCGCGCGGCCGCCGGCCGCCGGCACGCGCATTGCGCGACACGATACGCCAGTTCGAGCCGACGCTGCGCGGCTAGGGAACTGGGGGCACGTTGCAGCCGTCAGCCGCGCATGAGGGCATTTGCTGCGTTCGCCTTGGCCGGGCTGATCCTCGCGTGCGGTTCACCTCAGCCCTCGGCGGAGCTGCAGGGCTTGATGACACTGAGCTTGGCCTACAAAGAGCCACCGCCCGGCGCACCAATCTCCATCGGCGGAACCGCCGTGTTCGTCAATCTGAACGGCCCCGACGGTGAACAGGTCTATTCCGGTGAGCTCAACCCGCGCACAAAGTCCAACCAGCCGAGCGCCACGCCGCCGATCTTCGAGCTGCCCGCTGGTGATTACCCGCTCCAAGCCACCGTCCACTTCGCCAGCGACGCGATCGAAATCGACCAGAACGGCAACGTCCACCGCGACCTCGGGCCCATCAGCGCCACGTGCTCAGGAACAATTCGGATATCGCCGCCCGATTTAGCGGCCGTGATCATCACCGCCTTCGGCGGGTCGAGCTGCACGATCAGCCTGGCTCAGTAGCGAGCCTCCGCGCCAGCGCGGCCAGGAAGCGCGTCGCCTCGACGGGCGAGCCAAGGACAACGTCGGCCGCCTCGATGACCTCGTTGATCACCACGTTCGGCCGCGCCTTGACCGCGACGGCGATGCCATCGGTCACGCCCTTTTCGCGCAGCTCACGCAGGGCGCGGAATGCCATCGCGTCGCTGACGTCATCGCCCAGCATGAACACGGCGTGCGGCGCATAGCGCTCGACGAGGGCCTGGAGTGCTTCACCCTTGGCCACCGCG
>JAXDLE010000183.1:0-18176 GCA_034666725.1 Chloroflexota bacterium | reverse complement strand
TAACGATCGTCGCCATGGCCTCGGGCGTGAATACGTCAACTCCATTGACCCGCAGCAGCGAATCGCGCAGCCGTCTAGCCAGAGCCGCGCCGCGCTCGTAGATCCACGGCAGGCCGACGTACATTTCGAGCCAGCCAACGCTCCTCGCGAGGCCGAGCACCTGCGTCCGGGCAAGCTCAGGTTCAGGCACGTCCACCCCATCTGCTCTCGGTCGCGGCCCGACCCAGACCGCCGTCATGGCCTCCGGTCCCAGCAACCACCGATCGGTCGAGATCACCACGAAGTCCGCATCGAGGGCCGCGACATCGAGCTGGATCGCGCCCGCACTCAGCGTGCAATCGAGCGCGAGCCAACCGTCCTTGGGTCTCTCGGGAGCAATCAGCGCGCCGCTGTTCGGGTGGACGTGCGGTACGGGCGTCGCGATGAGGTCGAGCAGCGGCGTCAGGCGGATCTCGTCGGGATCGGCGCCGATCAACGCGGCGATCACCGCGCGCGCCTCTGCCTTGCGCTGCTCCAGGTCATCCGCGCGACCCTCCGTCGCGCGGCCGACGCGCAGCTCCCAGTCCTCAGCGTCGCGCATGGCCGCGGCCGTTTCGGCGGGGAGCGGCCCGCGATACGCGGTGTCGAGATAGATCCCCGCGGACGTCGCGGGGATCAGCTCGCGCAGCCGCGCAACCTTGGCATCGTCCGACTCACGACCGGCATCCTGCGCGTCGCTCATGCCGGCGGCGCCGCGCCGGCCTTGGTCTGGACGCTGAACCGCCGGCCGGATTCGAGACGCTTGTGGAGCACCTCGACGTTCGACAGCGTGTCGATCTCGCGCGCGTCCTTGTCGTCGCGCAACCGGAAGATGCGCGGGAAGCGCAGCGCGAAGCCCGAGTCGTGGCGGTTCGAGCGATGGATGACGTCGAACGCGATCTCGACGACGACAGTCGGCTCGACCACGTGGTAGCGGCCCAGCTTCTGGATCGTGTGTGCCTCAAACCACGTGGTCATCGTTGCGATCTCCTTGTCGGTCAGGCCCGAGTAGGCCTTGCCGATGGTGACGAGTCGGCCTTCCGCGCCGGGTCGGTCGTCCACCACCGCGAATGTGTAATCCGACAGGACGCCGTGGCGTTTGCCGTGGCCGACCTCCACTCCGACAACCACGCAATCCAAAGTCGCCAGCGGACGCTTCAGCTTCATCCAGCCGTAGCCGCGCCGGCCGGGCGAGTAGATCGAGTCGGGGTCCTTGACCATCAGGCCCTCGTTGCCGCGCTCCTGTGCGGCATCGAAAACGTCGCTCAAGCCTTGCGCCGTCTCGGCCGTCAGCAGGTTCGCGGTGGCCATCCCCGGAACGTCGGGCAGGTCGAGCGCGTCGAGTCGGGCCCGTCGTTCGCGCAAGCTCAGACGCAGGAGCGGCTCCATCTTGCGGGCACGGCCGGTGCGCAGCGCCAGGGCGTCGAAGGCGACGTAGATGACCGGGATGTCCCTTTGCATCTGTTCACTGGGATCCTTGCGGCCCAGGCGTGCCTGGAGCTGCAGAAACGGCAGCGCCATGCCGTCGCGAAACGCGAGCACCTCGCCATCGAGGATGCCGTCCCAGCTGGCCGTTGCGGCCGACGCCACGACCTCCGGGTACGACCCGCTCACGTCGTGGAGGTCGCGGCTGTAGAGACGCACCTCGCGGCCCTGCTTGTGGAGCTGCGCGCGAATGCCGTCGTACTTGTCCTCGACCCACACCGGCGAGCCCAGTCGCGTCAGCACCTCGGCCTCGTCGGCGACGGGTGACGCAAGCATCGATTTAAGCGGCCGAAAAAGGACCAGCTCCGCCTCCCCCAGCTTGTTGTCGCGGGCATAGGACGCGGTCAGCCCCAGGTCGCCGGTGAGCATCCCCGTCCACTGAACGTCTGCCAACGGCCGATTGAAAGCTTTGGCGATGGCTGACTCGAGGTGCCCTTCACGCAGCCCTATTCGCAGGTCGCCACTGAGCACCTTCACGACCGATTTCGCGGTCTGCGGATCGCACCGCTCGAGCAACTCGCGCAACGGCTTGGCCTTGGCCTGACCTTTGGCCGCGGCGATCGCGGAGAACGCAGCCTCGACCTCGGTCAGCGTCGGCGGATCGCCTTTCGGCGCGTGGTTGTTGGAGGCCAGCAGGTCGCCCACGGCCTGACCCAGATCTGAGGACAGGTTGTAGCTCGCGCCCAGGGCGCCAGGTCCTGCGTCGACCAGAGATTCCGCGGCCGCTACGATCGCCGCCCAGCCGATGCCCGTAGTGCGTGGGTCGCGCTCCGGGAAAGGCCGCCCGGTCATGTAAGTGACCGCAATCGGCAGCTCGTTGGGCGTGAGGGAACTCAGGTAGTCGGCCAGCGTGGCGACCTTCTCGGAAGTACGCGTTGTGGCCGCGATTCGTGCGGCGACCTCGCTCCAGCGGCGCATGGTCGACAGATGGTAGTCGTGGTCTACCATCGCGCCCGTGGGCCAGCAGGTGATGGAAGCCATGTCTGACCGCGACCTGTGGCACCCGCCCCAGATCGGTGGTCATTTGGTCGCGCTGCGCCGCCCGATTCCTGGCGATCTCGCGTCTGTGGTGCGCTGGTATCGCGACCCCGAGGTCGCGCGGCTGACCCGCTACCAGACGCGCCAGATGAGCCAGCCCGAGATCGAGCGCTTCTTCGAAGCGCGCATGCTCGCCCCCGATGCCCTGGCCTACTCGATCGTCGAGCTGGCGTCGAAGCGGCTGATCGGTTTCACGACTTTCTCGGCGCTCGACGGCGACAACGGCAGCGTCATGTTTCACATCACGATCGGCGAACGCGACGCGTGGGGCCGCGGCCTGGGGACAGAGGCGACGCAGCTCATGCTCCAGCATGCATTCGAGCGGCTCGGCCTGCACCGCGTGGGCCTCGCGGTCTTCTCGTACAACACGCGCGCGATCCGGGCCTATGAAAAGGCTGGCTTCCGCGTTGAGGGCCGCTTGCGCGAGGCCATCCAGCGCCAGGGTGAGTTCTTCGACGAGGTCCAGATGGGCATCCTCGCCGGCGAGTGGTTTCTGGCGCAGTACGGGCACGCCGCACCCGCGGCCGCTGACGACGAGATGGTGGTTTCGCGGTGAGTTCAACGTCGCCGGAGGCGGAGGCCGCGCGGCGCGACTTCCACGAGATCATGGAGCGCAAGGGTCACGCGGTCGACAACGCGCGTGACGCAGTGGCGCGTCTTGAACAGGCGTTTGCTGCGGGTGACCTGCGCCGCAACTCGGAGATCGACGGAGTCCTCGCCGACCTGTCAGTCGCACTCGAGCAGGACGCGGGTCAGAAGCTCGGCGGCAAAAGCGCCGAGGCGGCACGCTTCATAAGCCGGCGGCTCGAGCAACTCATCAACGACGCCTGAGGGAGGGCTGCAATGAAGAGCTTGGCGGCGTTCGCCTGCGTTCTGGGACTTATTGCCTGCACGGGCGCACCGCCCCCATCGGCATCCCCGACCACCGCGCCCACCGTCACGCCCACTGTCCCGCCCACCGTCACGCCCACCCAGCCAAGCACTCCGCCGCCTAGTCCTGCGCCCACGACGACGCCGACGCCAACGCAAGAAGCGATTGTCACGCCGTTCGATGGCATCTGGGTGTCGGAGCCGCTGACCAAGGACATGATGGACGCGGCCCTCACCCGGTCTGGCCTCGACCCAACCAAATTCCACCCGTGGTTCGAAGACTGGACCGGTATCGACTATCGAACGGTCACTCTGAGCCTCAGCGACGGGATTTGGGACGAGCACGATTTCAGCGACGGGGCCTGGGATGGCGGCGGTTCGGGTCACTTCACCGTCGATGGGTCGACGCTCGTAGTCCACGACGACGAAGGCAACTGTGATCTCCCATTCAATCTCGACCGTAGTGGTGACGTGATCAATATCGAGTTGGGCGACGACACCTGTGGTGAGGAGGACGTGCTGCTCGAGACGGCCGTTTATGAATCGTCGCCCTTCCATCTGGCCCAGGCCGCCGACTGGCAGCCGCCGGAATGGTCACCGCCGCCACCGCCATCGCCAAAGCCCACGCGCGAAACATCGACTTCCGGGCAGCGGGTCACCCTGCAACCAGCGGGATCGGTTGAGGGCGCACCCTTGGGCTACCTCGAGTACCTGCCGCCCGATTACAACGCCAACGGCGATCCAAGCCCATTGCTTTTGTTCCTGCACGGGTCCGGAGAAAGCGGGACGGGCAATGAGCAAGACCTGGGCCTCCTCAAGCAGTCGGGCCTCTCATCGCTGGTCGCGAATTACGCGTGGCCCGACAGTCGGCCTTTTGTGGTCCTCGCGCCACAGCACGACAACCAGCCGCCGGCCTATTGCCTCTCGGCGACCGAGATCCATGACTTCATCGCATTCGCGCAGGACCACTACAACATTGACCCGACGCGGATCTACGCCACCGGGTTGAGCTGCGGCGCGATCGGATTGTGGAACTACCTCACGAAATACGGCGCGGACACCATGGCCGCCGCCGTGCCCATCGCGGGTAATGGCATCCTCGCTTTCCAGGTGCGCGGTTGCGAGCTGGCGACCCTGCCGATCTGGGTGTTCCACGGCGAACTTGACCCGAACGTTCCGCTCGTTGGGGACGTATACCCGGTAACCCAGATCCAGGCCTGCACCAGCCCCGCGTCCGCCGACGCGCGGTTGACGATCGTCCCGAATGCGGGCCACGACGTCTGGTCGCGCACGTATGGCGGCTCGGACAACTTCGACATCTACAGCTGGCTGCTCTCGCACCACCTGGGCGGGTGAATACACTCCGCGCGTGAGCAGTTTTCTGGGCCGTGGGCCGCGCGTCAGCGAAGAGCAGAAGAAGCGCATCCCGCCCGGTCAATACTTCACCGAGAAGTGGCCGGTGCTGCATTACGGCTCCGTGCCGCGCGTCGATCTCAAGACGTGGGACTTCAAAGTCTGGGGCGAGGTCGAGAACCCTTTCGAATTCTCGTGGGCCGACTTCAAGGCCATGCCGCGCAAGTCGCTCCACACCGACATCCATTGCGTGACCCGCTGGTCGCGCCTCGACATGGACTTCGAGGGCGTTGCGATCCAGACGATTCTCGAAAGGGCGAAGGTCAAGCCGACTGCCAGGTTCGTCGTGGCCCATGCCGAGCAGGGCTACACCGCGAACCTGCCGCTGTCAGTGCTCGATGACGATGACGTGATCTTGGCCGACATGGCCGACGGTGCCCCGCTCACCCCCGACCACGGCTACCCGCTCCGTCTTGTCGTTCCCAAGCGCTACTTCTGGAAGAGCGCCAAATGGATCCGTGGCCTGCAGTTCGTGCCCGCCGACAGGCCCGGTTTCTGGGAGCGCTACGGCTACAACAATGACGCCGATCCGTGGAAGGAAGAGCGCTTCAGCGAGTAGACCCCTTGGGCCAGCCTGGCACAGTTCTGTCGCCGTCACGGCCCCACCGCTCGAGATTCGGCAGGAGGTATCCTGCGCGCCAAAATCGTCGTTGGGATCGGAGGCCGCTGTGGACCTGGCGCGTGATCTGCGAGTACGGACGCGAGGGCAGGTTCTCGAGCCGAAAGACGAGGGGTACGAAGCGGCCCGCGCGGCTTACAACGCGCTGGCCACCGGCAAGCCTGCTTGCATCCTCCGGCCCGCGGATGTGCGCGACATCGTCGCGGCTGTTCGCTGGGCCGCGGAAGTCGACCTGCCCGTTGGCGTCCGCGGGGGTGGTCACAGCGTGGCAGGACATTCGTCGCCCGATCGTGCGCTTCTCATCGATCTGTCGCACTGGCGCGGTGCAGTGGTCGATCCGGTTGCACAGACGGCTGATGCGCTCGCCGGGTCCAGACTCATGGATCTCGATGCGGCAACTGCGGCTTACACACTGGCGGCTCCCTCTGGCACCTTCATCGATACGGGCATAGGCGGCCTGACCCTGACGGGTGGGATCAGCTGGATTCTCGGCTCTCAGGGATTCGCGTGCGATGCGCTCATTGGCGCGCAGCTCGTGACCGTCGACGGCGACGTGATCGACGTGGACGAAGACCATGAACCCGAGCTTCTGTGGGGACTCCGGGGAGGCGGCGGCAACTTCGGCATCGTGACTCACCTTCGGTACGCGCTGACCGCCGTACCGCGGATGTACGGCGGAGCTCTGCGCTATCGCGGCGATGGGATCCGCGACGTAATCCTGCGTGTTCTGCAAATTGAATCAGCCGCACCGGATGAGCTCGTAATGGCGATCGTCGCGTGGCGTGGTGAGGACGGTTCGCCGGGCATCTCGGTCAACTTCGCGTGGCGGGGCGATCCAGACGATGGAGCTGCTGCTGTCCGAAGCCTCACGAGCCATCCCGCTCTTTTTGAGTCCGACGTGAAGGCGATGAGCTGGCTCCAGCAGCAGGCCCAGTACGGGCCGATACCGTTCGGTCTCCGCCAATATTGGAAAGGTCATCTGGCCGGCCGAGTTGACCACAGCCTTGCGGATGCGCTGGTCGCGGCGGCGTCCGACGCAGGCGCGTCTTCATTCTGCCTAGTCGAGCTAATCCACGGAATGGCCCACCGGATCCCCCAAGAATCTGCCGCCTTTGGCGGACGGGCCGCTGTTGCGAACGTAACCGCGCTCGCCATCTGGGACGAAGCGACGAACGACGAACGCGAGATTGCATGGGCGCGCCGATTTGCCGATTCCGTCGCGCATCTGTCGCTGCGCGGGGGTGGCTACCTGAACTATCCCGAGATGGACCAGAGCGCAGCGCGAGTCGCAGCCGCGTACCCACCCGAGTCGTGGGAGCGGCTGCGGCAGCTCAAGCGCCGGCTCGATCCGAGCAACCGGCTGCGCTTCAACGCGAATATTCCCCCAGCCGCCGCCGACACGGGCGTAAGAAGCGCGACCTGAACGCGGATACTGCCTGTTCGGGACCCACTCCTGTGACTGAAGGTCGCCGTGCCAGACGTCAGTCGCGGCGCCAGATGGGGAGGTGCGTCCGCATCGCCAGCAGTGAGTCGAGGCCTTCGCGAGCGAGCACGAGGGACACGATCAGGGCACCGATTGCATCGGCCCAGGCTAGGTCGAACGTCGTGCTCAAACCAAGGCTTATAAGGCTCGCGAACGCGAGCAGCCCGGCAATGGCGGTGAGTATCGAATCCGCGCGCAGGGCGCGGCTACGCAGGGCGGCGGCGGTCCGGTACTTGGCGAGTGCGAGCGGCGTCAGCACGACGACGGACGTCGCGAGCAACAGCAGACCGACTGCGCTCGCGTCTGGGTGGGCGTTATCCAGCAGCGCGCGGATGGCGCTGAACGCGAGGTAAATCGCGACGACGACGAGCACGACGCCAAGCACAGCCTCGGCGATCTTTTCGACGCGTTCCGCACGGTGAGGCTGGCGTGCTTCGATGGCAAACCGCCAGACGAGCGCAACTGACGCGAGCGAATCGACGGTCGCGTCAAACCCAAAGCCGAGCAACGACAGGCTCCCGCTCGTCAACGCCGCCATGACCGCCGTCACGCCCATCGCCGCGCCCAGCGCGATGCTCAGCACCGAAAGGCGAATGGCGCGGCGCAGCAGCTGATCGCGAGTCAGCACGTCGATGTGCCACGCCCGAACAGGTCGAGCAGCATCGCCGACGCGAGCTGGCGCCACGTCGTAACGTCATGGCCGCCACTGACCTCATCGAGCTGGACGGCACTGCCGCGGTCGCGCAATCGTCCGGCCAGCTCGGCGGTCGCCTCGCGGACCCAGGCGTAGTCGCTGTCGCCGTAGCCGAGGAAAATGCCCAGCCCATCGGCCGCGCCCTCAGCCGCGAGTGTCAGCGGATCGTGCCTGTCATCGGTTCCTGAGTAGATCCAGGCGCGGTCTGCCGGCGGGCTCCCAAAGAATGCCGGGCTCAGCCCGGCGACACTTGCGAACATCTCTGGATGGCGGAATGCGGCGTTGATTGCCGCGAAGCCGCCCATGGACAGTCCGCCAATCGCCCTATCGGCTGCGGTGAAACCGACGGAATAGCGCGCATCCACCTGGGGGATCAGCTCGGTCATGATGTAGCTCTCGTACGGGCCGTGGCTCCAGCCGTCCTGGGACGGGATCGAATCGACCCCATAGCTCTTGTCGATGAGCGCCGACACGATCGTGACCGGCCGAATCTGTCCCTGGTCGATCAGGTGGTGGGCGAACCTGTCGACGCCAACGCCCAGGCCAAGGCTGCCAGCCATCCATTGGCCCTCGTCGGCGCCCGAGCCGTGGAACAGAAACAGGACCGGTGGGCTCACGCATTCCTGCGCCTGTGGCGGCCGGAAGATCTCGATTGGCATGTCACGCCCTAGCAGGTCGCTGTGTATCGACGTCGACGAGGTCCACGGATCCGCACTGATCAGTGATGGGCTGCCGTGAAACACAAAGCGATAGACGACTGCGCCGGCCGCGGCCAGCACGACCACGACGATTCCGACTATCAGCGCTTTGCGCAGGGTCGAGCGCATCGATCGACGTTATCGGGTGGAAATCAAAACGGCGAGCCTTGCGGCTCGCCGTCACTGATTGCTGAAGCGGGAGATCAGTGGTGGCAGGCGCCCGGTGAGCCGGCGGACTCCTCGGTCCGGAAACTGGAACCACACCCGCAAGCCGACACGGCGTTGGGGTTGTTGACCGTGAAGCCCGCGCCCATAAGGGTGTCGAGGTAGTCGATCTCCGACCCGCTCAGGTTCTGCGTGCTGTTGCGATCGACGTAGACCTTGATGCCACGGCTCTCGACGGTGATGTCCTCGGAGCTGGGCTGGTCCTCGAGCATCATCCCGTAGCGGAAGCCCGAGCAACCGCCGCTGTAGACATACACGCGCAGACCGATATTCGGATTGGCTTCAGCGGCAACGAGGTCCTGGAGCTTGCCGGCGGCGGCTTCGCTCAGGACGACGAGCGGCTCAGCCTGGGGCGGCGTCTGGGGCGCAACCTGAGGTTCGGTGTTCAGCATGTGTGAAATCGTACCACTCAGGGCGCATGGTCAGCGCAGGAGCGAGGTCATCAGCTGGACGAACACCAGTACCAGCACGATGACAAGCAGGGCGAAGCCGACAGTGAGACCCGCCGTCAGAAGCGACGATGACTTGCCAATGACCTGGGCATCGTCGTCAGCAGCGGCCGCGGTCGTGGGCTGATTCGAGAGGAACCACAGGTCGGCCTGGTCGGCCGCAGCGTTCGCCTGGCCCGTACGCGCACGTGAGCCGGCCGCGGAGGCCGACTGGACCGACTGAGCCGGGTACTGCGTTTGGGCGGGCATCTGCGGCGCGGGCTGGTATGCCGATGGCTGATAACCGGCGGGTTGCTGGTTCGGCGCGGCGGGCAGGCCGTACAGCGGATCGGGTGACTGGCTCGGCGGCCAGGCTGGCTGCCCTGCGGGCTGGTACGGCGCAGGCTGCTGGTACGGCGCAGGCTGCTGGTACGGCGCAACGTTCTGGTGATGCGGCTGCGCAGGCTGCTGGTATTGCGGTGCGGCGGGCGGCGGGATGTATTGCGGCGGCTCGGGCGCGTATGGCGGCGTCGGCTCGGTCAGCGCCCACGTCGGCGGCGGCGCGACCGGCTGCTGCATCTGTGGAGGTCGCTGCTGCGGTGTCGACCACGGCGGCGGCTGGTCGGGCCTCGGTCCACTCACCTGGGGCAGGTCCCAGTCGAGCTGCGTTGGCTGCGCCGGCGCAGCCTGCCACGCGTTCGGCGGCGGGGCGACGTGGCGCGGCTGCGGCGCGGGCGGCTGGCCGGCGCGCGACCTGCGCTGTTGCTCCTGCGCGTCTGGCGACGGCGCGCCCCAGACGTACTCGGGTTCGGGCATCGACGCGCGACCTCCATGGGTGCGTGGGTTGTATTCGGGGGCACGGACATCGGCATCAGGGCCGACGCGCTTGGCGGCTTCGGCAGGATTGGCGCGGTGGCTCTCGTCGACGATCGCCACCTCAATGCGCAGCACCATGTTCTGCGGCGAACCCGCGACTGACGGCACGATCTGGGCCGAGGTGACAATCGGCGTGACCGTGGGCGCGGGCACAACCCGCTGCGGAGGTGCAGGCGGTGCGGCCGGCATGGTCGGTCGCTGCTCGGAAGCAGGCGTCGGGTCGGGGGTCGGATCCGGCGTCGGGCCAGCGGCCTCGGGATAACTCCAGGGCGCAGGCGACGGAGGCGTCGTCGATGCAGGCGGGGTTGCGTCCTGCGGCGTGACTGGCCACGAGTCCTCGGGCATCACCGGGCTGCGGCTCGACGAGGGTGGCGTGAGGTCGTCTTCGGCCGGCCATTCGGGCAGCGCCGGGCCAGACCCTGTGGGCATGGCGGTGTCCGAGCCCGGGGCTGCAATGTCGAAGGCATCCACCCACGTATCGGGGCGGGGCTCGTCTCCGCCGCGCGGCTGATCGCTGTGCGCGGCGACGGTCATGGGCTCGGGCGTGCCGGCCGCCGCGTAGCGGATGCCGTTGCCGCCGCCAACACCGTTGCGGTTGCCGTTGCCGTTGCCATTGCCGGCGTAACCGTTGGCGCTGCCGTTGCCGCTCCATTCATTCCTCATACCGGCCGGTCCATTGACGTCGCCGACGACCGGCGCCAACGCGTCATCAGGATCGAGCGACTGGTCGCTGCGCGCGGCCGGACGGTCCCAGGGAGGCGCAGCGTCCCCGATCGCATCGGCCATCGGCCAATCGGGCTGCAGCTCGGGTGACATCGGCGCGTCGGCCTGGGCGGACCATGTCTGTGGCTGCTCACCGGCCGATTCATCGCTGGGCGGCCATGCCTCGGGAGCGGGCCGGTCCCACGGGACATCGGCGCGCGCGGCTGGATCGGGCGGCGCGAATGGCGGGTCCCCCTGGGGGCGCGCCTGTTCGGCGGGCTCGAACGAGCCGTCCTGCGTCAGTGGGATGTCCCATGGCGACGACGGCTGCGTGGGCTGGACGTTGTCGGGCGTCAGCTTGGATTGCGGGCGGAGCCGCCGCGCCATGAGGTCGTTATCCATCAGGCCACCGCCTCCGCGTCGAGGCGCTCGATGATCGTCGCGATGCCCTGGCCCACACCGATGCACATCGTCGCGAGGCCATAACGCTTGCCGGTGCGCGCCAGCTCGTGGGCGAGCATCGTGATGAGACGCGCGCCACTCATACCCAGCGGATGGCCCAGTGCGATGGCGCCGCCGTTGACGTTGACCTTTTCGGGATCCAGGCCGAGCTCGCGCATGACGGCGATGCTCTGACTGGCGAACGCTTCGTTGAGCTCGATCAGGTCCATGTCCTCGATGCGCAGACCGGCGCGCTCGAGCGCCTTGCGCGTTGCCGGGATGGGCCCCAGGCCCATGATCGACGGATCGACGCCAGCGACGGCCGTCGAAAGGACGCGCGCCAGAGGCTTCAAGCCCTCACTGCGAGCGAAGTCACTGGCCACGACCACTGTTGCGGAGGCGCCGTCATTGATCCCTGAAGAATTGCCGGCGGTGACGCTGCCGCCTTCACGGAACGCGGCACGCAGCTTGCCGAGCGCTTCCATCGACGTGTCGGCGCGCGGATGCTCGTCGAGGCTGATCTCGAGTGGCTCGCCCTTGGCCTGGGGCGCCATCACGGGCACGATCTGATTCTGGAACCGGCCGGCTTCGATGGCCGCGACGGCGCGCTGGTGCGACACGAGCGCGAACGCGTCCTGGTCCGCGCGGCTGACCTTGTTCTTATCGGCCACGTTCTCGCCTGTCTCGCCCATGGAGAACGGGTAATACATCTCGGCCAGGCGCGGGTTCGTGAAGCGCCAGCCAAGTGTCGTGTCAAACATCTCGCGCGCACCGCGCTCCCAGGGCGCTTCTGCCTTGGCCATGACGTATGGCGCGCGGGTCATGGACTCGACACCGCCGGCCACGAAGGCGTCGCCGTCGCCAACCATGATTGCGTGGGCCGCGGAGTTGATCGCCTGCAGCCCGCTGCCGCACAGCCGATTGACCGTCTGGCCACCGACTTCCACTGGCAGCCCTGCCAGCAATGCGCTCATGCGGGCCACGTTGCGGTTGTCTTCACCAGCCTGATTGGCGGCACCCAGGATCACGTCATCGATCGCGTCGGGACGCACGCCGGAACGTTCGACCGCCGCTTTGATGACGGTCGCCGCGAGATCGTCGGGGCGCACGCGGGCAAGCGCGCCGCCATACCTGCCTACAGGCGTGCGAACGGCGCTCACAATCCATGCTTCGCGCACAGGCCGGCCAAGGTCCCGGGTCATGCGTGGATTGTAGGAGCGGTGCCTACCTGCACCGGCATAGCCCAAAGGTCAGGGCCGGTTAGGTCCGGTTCGGTACCGCAGTCAGATCGAGGCGACCTGCCAAAGCATGGGCGCGACGCGGAATCGCTCGCCAAAACGCCCTTCCAGGCCGTGCAATCCGGTCACGACGGCACGCAGCCCCAGGGAGCCGGCGCGTTCGAACGGACCGTACGGGTGGTTGGCGCCGAGCTTCATCGCGCGGTCGATATCGGGCGGCTCGGCGACTCCATCGCCGGCCGCGTGGTAGGCCTCGTTGATGATCGCCAGCTCGATCCGCCGCACGATCGCCTCGTCCTCGAGCAAGGCCGGGGCGGGCTGGGAACCGATTGGAAGCTTGTCCGAAAGTCCGGTGGATCGGCCGTCTGCGTAGACGTAGAAGCCTTCGCCCGACTTGCGACCAAGATGGCCCGCAGCCACGAGCTCCTTTTGGATGCGCGACGGCTCGAAGCGAACCGCCTCGTCGAAGCCCTGCCAGACCGCTGTCGCCGCGGCCAGGTTGACGTCGATGCCCACCAGGTCCATGAATGCGAACGGCCCCATGGGATAGCCGGCCGACTGGACCGCCTTGTCGATCTGCTCCACCCCGGCCTCACCCGCGTCGAGCATCCGCAGCGCCTCGAGGGTGAACGGCCGATTGACCCGATTGACGATGAAGCCGGGCGAGTCGGCGCAGGTCACGGCCTCCTTGCCCAGCCCGGTTGCGAAGTCAGTCGCTCTATCGATGACGGCCTGCTCGGTCTGACGGCCGACGACCACCTCGACGAGCGGCATAACCGGCGCGGGGTTGAAGAAGTGCAGGCCCACGACCCTGTTCGGCACGCCGCTCGATTGGCCGATCTCGGACACCGACAGGGCGGAGGTGTTGGTCGCGAGGATCGCATCGGGTCGAGCCGAGGCGCCGAGGGCGCGGAAGATCGTCCGCTTGAGGTCGATGTTCTCGAGCGCCGCTTCGATGACCACGTCCGATTCGTGCGCGAGTCCTTCGAGCGAGTGAGCGTCGCGCAGGTTCGCCAGGTATTCAGCCTGCTGGTCGGCGGTTAGTCGGCCTTTCGCCACCAGTCGCTCCAGGCCGTCGACGATACGGCCGCGGCCGCGCTCGATCGCGGCGTGGTCTACGTCGTGCAGAAGCACCTCGTGCCCGGCCTGAAGACAGACCTGGGCAATCCCCGCGCCCATGGTCCCTGCGCCGATGACGCCGACGATCATGGCGCGAGTGCGCCCATAGGCTCGAGGAGCAGCATCTGCTCGGCCGGGCTGAGGCCATCGGCCGCGATTGTGGCGGCAACGGCATCCAACATCGGCGGTATGGCCGCGCGGCGGATGGAACCAGGATCCATGCCTGAACCCATGAAGTTCGCCGGAACGTCACCGACCGCCATCGGCGCCGAGTAGTTGTTCACCCACGCCGCGATGCGATTGCGCGCGTCGTTCAGGAGCGCGTCGCGCCGCTGTCCCTGGACGGTCGACTTGACCGCTGCCCATGCGTCCTGCCGGGCGGTCGGATCCCGTTCCTCCCAGACCGAGCGCAGCAGCATGAACTCGGCATCCGTCATGCGCTCGAAGCGATCGAAGAGGCGATCGACGCGCTCCTGGATTTCCGGGTCGCCCTTGGTCATTCGCCCTTGAAGTCTGGCGCGCGCTTCTCGACGAAGGCGGCGACGCCTTCCTGGTGATCGGCCGAGCGACCGGCGATGGACTGCAGCTGTGCCTCGAACTCGAGCGCATCCTCGAGGTTCGAGTTGAGCGCCCGGTTCAGTGCGCGTTTGGCCAGCGCCAGGGCGATGGGTGCGGCCTGAGCCAGCCGCGCGGCCAAGGCGTTCGCCTCGTCCATCAGCGAGTCGGCGGCCACGACGCGGTTAACCAGTCCAATCCGTTCCGCGGTCGCTGCGTCGACCGAGTCGGCCGTGAACATCATCTCGGCGGCGCGGGCCGGACCAAGGAGACGGGGCAGAAACCAAGACGAGCCAGTGTCCGGCACGAGGCCAACGCGACCGAACGCCTCCATGAAGCTCGCCTTTTCCGACGCGATGAGGATGTCGCAGGCGATCGCGATCGAGATCCCGGCGCCGGCCGCCACGCCATTGATCGCGCCGATAATCGGCTTCTCGAGCCGGCGCATGGCCAGGATGATCGGGTTGTAGCGGGTGCGCAGCTCGGTGCCCAGATCGCTGACGTCCGGCCCGGCGCGCTCCTTGAGATCCTGGCCCGCGCTGAACGCGCGCCCCGCGCCGGTCAGGATCACGACGCGCACTTCCTTGTTGCGCGCCGCGTCCTTGAGGGCGGCGAGCAGCGCCTCCTTCATCTCGATCGTGAACGCGTTGAGCGCGTCCGGACGATTGAGCGTGATCGTGAGCACTCCGTCCGCGGCCGCCGAAACGATCGTCTCGGTCATTCGCTTGCCCAGGTTCCGTTGCGATCGATCCAGCGAATAGTGAGTGCCTGAGCGGCCGCAAACGCAAGACCGACGACAACAAGGAACTGATACAAGGCTCGTTCGGGATCGGTCAGCCAGACGACCACTGCCACAGCGGTCAGGCCAATCATCGCAAGCAGCGAGATCACCATGCGCTTCCTCGTCGAAGGTCGGCCCATGGTTGCGAACCGGACCACAAACGGCACTTCGTTTCGCGGAGGCGGCATCAGCGGCCTTTCCAGGTGGGCTTGCGCTTATCGACGAACGCGGCCATGCCTTCCTTCTGGTCGTCGGAGGCGAAGAGCATGAAGAAGTTGCGGCGCTCGAATTCGAGCCCGGCTTCCAGGGATAGCTCGAACGCGCGGTTGACTGATTCCTTGGCCGCCCTCACGGCGAGCGGCGGCATCGCAGCCACCTCATCCGCCAAAGCGAATGCCGCGTTCAACGTCTCCTCGCGCGCCACTACCTGGCTTACAAGGCCGCGCTCCAGTGCCTCCGCGGCGCCGATGTTGCGCCCCGTCAGGATCAGCTCCATCGCCCTCGCCTTGCCCAGGGCACGGGTCATGCGTTGCGTCCCGCCCGCGCCCGGGATGATGCCGAGCTTGATCTCGGGCTGGCCGAATTGCGCGTCGTCGGCGGCAACAACCATGTCGCACGCCATCGCGAGCTCACAGCCGCCACCAAGTGCGAAACCACGCACGGCCGCGATGAGCGGCACGCGGATGCGCCGCAGTCGCTCCCAGCGCGCGAAGTTGTTGGCGACCGACATCGTGACCGGCGTCGCGTCGGCCATCTCCTTGATGTCCGCTCCGGCAGCAAAAGCCCGTTCGCCCGACCCGGTGATTACGACACATCTGACCGATTCATCGGTGTCCAGCCTCTCGAGCGCATCGGTCAGCTCGCCCATCGTCCGGTAGTCGAGCGCGTTCAGCACCTCGGGCCGGTCGAGCGTCACCAGGACGACGCCGGGATGACCGGCCTGGGGCTCGACCTTGATGCGCGGCTTGTCGGTCGAATCGGAGGTCATTTGCCGGACTCCTCGATGTCGGTGCGCAACCGTTCGTAGTCGGGCGGCCGCTTCTCGTGGAATGACGCGAGCCCTTCGGCGACCTCGGCCGACGCGGCATGAACGGTCAGCCACTCGCGCGCCATCTGGACGGTGCCCGCCCACGACTGCGACTTCCAGTAGTTGAGCTGGACGCGGGTCGCGCGAACGATCTCGGGCATCTTCTCGAGCAGGTCATGGCAGTACTCGGCAACGGCGGCGTCGAGCTGGGCGCGCGGCACGACACGATTGATCCAGCCCCACTCCAGAGCTGTGGCCGCGGGCACCGGGTGGTTGAGCAGCAGCACCTCGCGGGCGCGACGATCGCCCACCAAAAGCGGCATCCACTGCGTCGCGCCGCCCGCCGGTAGCGAGCCGCGCGACGGACCCACGTGGCGCAGCACGACATCGTCCGCCGCGATCGCGAGGTCGCAGGCGATATTCAGCTCGTTGCCGCCGCCGACGACCATGCCATTGAGCCGCGCAACCACGGGCTTGGCGCAATCCTTGATGGACTCGATGGCCTCGATGAAGCGGCCCATCCAATCCCAGTAGTCGTTCGGGCGTCCGAGGAAAGCCTGCTGCTCGTCCAGGTCCGCGCCGGTGCAGAACGCCTTGTCGCCCGTCCCTGTGAGCACGACGACGCCGACCGAGTGATCGGCCGAAGCCGTGCGGAAGGAATCCCGGATCGACTCCAGTGTTTCCCGGTTCAGCGCGTTGAAGACCTCAGGTCGATTCAATCGGACGGTCGCAACGCGGTCCTTGACCGAGTAGTCGACGGTCACGAAACGGGCTCTTCGTCCAGCGAAACCAGCGTCAGCATCTCGGGCGCGATCTCGCGCAGGTTCCGGCCGGCGACGCGCATCTCGTCGCTGGCCATGCCGGCCTCGAGCGCCTCGCGGTCGTCGAACTCCATCCGCGTCACGATGATGATGTCGTCGCCTGCGTAATGGTGAGCGACTTTTTCGACCACGCTCGAGCGCAGTCCGGGCACTTTCTCGATGAGCGGCATGTGCTCATCGAGATAGCGCGTCATGAATTCCTCCAGCGCGTCTTCACCGCCCTCGGGCCGTTTGAATATCGCTACGAGTGTTGCCGTCATGGGTCTCGCCTTCCGACTATCGCTACCACTTTTGCGCTACCACTTGCTGAATGGGTCGCTTTCCAAATTCCGCTTCGCCACGGCCACCGGGTCCCACAGCTCAGCGCCCTCGGCTTCCCGCCGCCGACGCATCGACACAACACGACCGCCGAGCTCGGCGCGCTCGCGCGCGATCTGCTCTGTCGAACGGTAGAACACTGCTGCTGCTTGGTTGAAGAGGCCGGGCTGGCTGACCATGACCTGGTGCGGCGTGTCGGGCGCGATCAAGAGTCGCGCATCGGGCAGCTGGCGGTAAATGGCAACTGCGTGGTCTGTCGGGACAAACACATCACGGTCGCCGTAGACGAGCTGGATGGGCAGACGTGCCCGGCGCAGGTTTGCCGGTGTCAGGAGCGCGGCTTCGCCCACGTCAGTGCTGATGGCGCGCAGGAGGTCCTTCCACGCGCCCTCACCCTGGACCGGCCCGTGGCGCTTCTCGAGCCGCGCGGCCCACTCCGGCTCTTCCCGCTCGATGCGAGCCGGGTCCATCAGCCGCCGCGCGACGCTGGTGCGCGGTTCGCGAACGACATCGATGCCGCAGATGATCGCCGTGCGCAACCGCTCGGGATAGCGCGTCGCGAACGTCAAGGCCGTCATGGCGCCCATCGAGAACGCGACTACGTGGAAGGTCGCGAGATCGAGCGCGTCGGCGAACGCGAGCAGGTCGTCGACCAGCATGTCGCGCGAAAAGCCATCGCGAACGTCCCACTTGGTCCCGGCATGGCCGCGCGCGTCGACCAGGTGGACGCGGAATGCCTTCTTGAAGAGCGGCCGCTGGGCCGACCAATCCTCGGCGGCCGACGAGGTCGCGCCGTGGAGCATGATCAGTGGCGGGCCTGCGCCCTCAACGTCGTAGTGGACATCTATCCCGTTGGCGCGGACGTGTGGCACTTGTTTGCTCGGGAGTGCGCGGCGCGCGGCCTAGCGCAGGCTGTCGGGCTTGCCGCGCAGATCGGGCGTCTGGGCGCGCTCGATCGACAGGTAGCGGCGCCGGAAATAGAGCAACGGCCAGCCGACCTCATCGCGGCAGCCCGTCTCGACGACCTTGCCCAGGTACATCGTGTGGTCGCCCGCCTCGATCACTTTCTCGACATCGCAGGCCAGATACGCGACTGCGGCGTCGAGCACAGGCAGGCCGGCCTCGCCCAGCGAATACGGCGCGTTACAGAAGGCTGAGCGCGGCAGCGGCGACGGCGCGCCGGCAAAACAGTCGGACAGCGCCTGAGAATCCTCGCCCAGGATGTTCACTCCGAACCGCCCCAGGCGCTCGATGATGGGATGGATGGAGCGCTCCCGGCCGATCGCAACCATTACCAACGGCGGGTCGAGCGAAATGCCGGTGAAGG
>JAXDLE010000182.1:0-14582 GCA_034666725.1 Chloroflexota bacterium | reverse complement strand
AGTTCTTCAAGCCGATCTCCAGAATCGCCCGGCACCTGGACACGCTTGTCGACGTCGGCCTGGGCTACGTCCGGCTCGGTCAGCCGGCGCCGACGCTGTCCGGCGGCGAGGCGCAGCGCGTCAAGCTGGCGACCGAGCTGTCGCGCCGCGCCACCGGCAAGACCGTCTATTTGTTGGACGAGCCGACCACCGGCCTCCACTTCGCCGACGTCGAGAAGCTCCTCCACGTGCTGCACCGACTGGTCGACAACGGCAATACCGTCATCGTGATCGAACACAACCTCGACGTGATCAAGACGGCCGACTGGATCATCGACCTGGGCCCGGAAGGCGGCGAGCGCGGCGGCGAGGTGGTCGTTGCCGGCACGCCCGAGAAGGTCGCGGCCACTGCCAATTCAGCGACTGGTCAATACCTGACGCGCGTCCTGAAAGGCGAGCCCATCATCCCGATGAGCAACGTCTCGTTTGCCGAAGCCGCCGGGCGGCCGGGTCCGGGCAACGGCAAGCCGAGCACCAGAAACGGCAAGGCCAAGGTCGCGATAAAGGTCGAGAAGACCGCCTCCGCGACCCGCTGATTCGCGCCGCGACGCGTTACTCGCGCCGCGCCGGGACCTTGCACACTTTCAGGCCCATCACTCGACTGATGGTGTGGCGATTGTTCGCGACGGCGCGATACATCAAATCGAGGATGGGCTTGCCGAGTGGCAGCCTCGCCCAGAAGCCGAGCGGCCACAGGACTGGGAGGCGACGGCTGATCTCGACCCCGGCTTCGGCACCCGCGAACCATCGGCCCGCGTCATCGCGCACATGCAGGCTTTCCATCAACCTGTCGCGCGCCGGCATGCCGGGAATGCCGGCCGTCTGGATAGCCGCGAAGTCCAGCGAGCCTCTCGTGTCGAGTCGCGTGAGCACGCGCGCCGTGTGGGAGCACGCGCCGCAGTCGCGGTCGTAGAGCACTGTCAGGTTGTCGCTCATGTGCGCGCCCTAGACTAGGCCGCGTGCCGGACGTCGAATACGCATTCTTGGCCGACGCCGCGGAGGCGCGGCCGGGCCAGAAGTTCGCGGTCATTGGTGGGGGAGTGTCCCGCCTTGGTGGCCCGCAGTTCCCGCTGCGCCATCCCCACCTTGCGCTCGTCTGCGGCCTGTCCGTCACCGCGCCGGAGTTTGGCAAGGAGCACGATCTGCAGTTCATGCTGCTGACGCCCGACGGCCAGCAGCTCTCCAATGCGAATGCCAAGGTTATGGCCAACGGCCCGGCGGATGGCCGCGACAGCATCCTGACCTTCAGCCTCGATCTGTGGAACCTGACGTTTCCCGCGCCGGGCGAGTACACGATCCGCATCATGGTCGACGGCTCCGAGCGCAAGCGTCTGCCGCTCGTCGTCGAGCAACGCGAGCCGCAGCCCGGCCAGGGGCGACCCACCGGCGTGACCGAGCCGCCCTTCCCGCCGCCCACCGGCCAGGCGTAATCGATGCTCGAGTTCATCGACAAGATCGTCATCCCGTTCCTGACTTCGCTGTACGGGACGCTCGGTTACCTCGGCGTAATGGTCGCCATGGCGATCGAATCGGCCATGATCCCGTTGCCGTCGGAGCTCATCCTGCCGTTCGCCGGGTTCCTGATCTCGGATCCGAGCGCGCTCGAGCCTCTGACCAAGGGACCGTGGAATTTCTGGGTCGTCGTGGTGGTGGCGACGATCGGTAACACCATCGGTTCGGTCATCGGCTACGCCATCGGTGCGTGGGGCGGGCGTCCGTTCCTGCAGCGCTACGGCAAGTACCTGCTGATCCGGCCGCACGAGATCGAGCTGGCTGATCACTTCTTCCAGAAATACGGCTCGGCCACGGCCTTCTTTAGCCGGCTGCTGCCCATCGTCCGCACCTTCATCTCGTTCCCGGCCGGAGTCGCGCGCATGAACCTGCTCAAGTTCATCGTCTACTCGACGGCGGGCGCCTTCATCTGGTCGACCGCGCTCGTGTGGGCGGGCGTGCAGCTCGGCGCCAAGTGGACCGATATCCGCCACGCGCTGCAGCCCTTTGACCTGCTGATCGCTGTGATCGTCATCCTGCTCGTCGTGCTGTTCATCTGGTGGCGGCTGGGCATGCCCGGAAGGCGGCGCAGTGCCCAGTCGTGATGATGCCTGGGCGCTGCTCTGCGAGTGGACCCAGTCCGATGCGCTGCGCAAGCACGGCCGCGCGGTGGAAGGCGCCGTCGGCTGGTATGCCGAGAACGTCTTCAAGGTGCCGCCCACTGATCTAGAGACCTGGCGCTCGGCAGGATTGCTGCACGACTTCGACTACGAGCGCTTCCCTGAGCAGCATCCGCTCGCCGGCGTCGAGGAGCTGCGCAAGCGTGGCTATCCCGAGGAGCTGATCCAGGCGGTGATGGGGCACGGCGATCACACGGGTGTGCCACGAACTACCGACCTGGCGCACTGTGTCTACGCCTGCGACGAGATGAGCGGCTTCGTTATCGCGGTGGCGCTCGTCCGGCCGAACCGCCGCCTGGACGAAGTCGACGTCCACTCTGTTCAGAAGAAGATGAAGGACAAAGGCTTCGCTCGTCCTGTGCCACGCGATCAGCTGACGAAGGGCGCCGACGAGCTGGGCATCCCCTTCGAGCAGCACGTGGCAAACGTCATTGAAGGCCTAAAGACCGTCAGGGCCGACCTGGGGCTCTGATTACGACCTCTCCCTGATCCATGGACGCGTACCTGATCCATGCACTGGGCGACGGACCGGAATCGTTCGAGCGGTTCGCCGGCCTAATCCGCCATGATTTCGAACGCGTCCGTGTATTGACTCTGCCGGGCCATGCCGGCCGCCCACCCCTGGCCGAGATGTCATTGGACACGGTGGCGGAGGACGTCTATTCCGAGATCGCCGCAGATCGAGCGGTATCCGTGCTGCTTGTCGGCAATTCGCTCGGTGGAGTGCTGGCCACATTGCTCGTCGCCCGCGACCGAATTCGCGCGGCAATCGTGAACATCGAAGGCAACCTCACGCCCGCCGACGCTTTTCTGTCGCGTCATCTCGCGGACGGTCGGCCGGACACATTTGCCCGCGTTGTGGCGGAGTTGCGTTCCTCGCCAAGAGCTACCGTTCGGCGCTATGCCGAGCGCCTCAATGTCATCGACCGGGGCGCAGCTGCGTCGCTCGCCCGGGACTTGGTGGCCGTATCTCAGGCGAACGTCATTGGTGAGATGTACGTCAACCTGTCCGTGCCCCGGCTGTACATCGCCGGCTCAACCAGCCTGTCCGATCCCACGCGCTCGTTCCTCGAGTCTCGTGGCGAGCGGCTCGAAGTTGTGGCTGGAGCAGGGCACGCGACGATGGAGGACGCGCCGGAGGTTGTAGCCGACCTCGTGCGAACGTTCGCCGGCACCATCGGCAAGTCCCCAACTACAAAGCGATCTCGGCGGGGGTGAACGCCTCGCGCATGAACACGGAGGGGGCGGTCGGGTCGTGGACGAGGAGCAGCGATTTCCGCGCACGGGTCCACGCGACGTAGGCCAGGCGGCGCTCCTCCTCGAGCGCGCGGTGCGGGTCATCCGCCTCGTCGAGCGTTCGCCGGCTCGGAAAGACGTGCTCGTCCATGCCGATAACCGCGACATGGTCGAACTCCAGGCCCTTGGTGCCATGGGCTGTCGCGAGGATGAGCTGCGCGTCATCCTGGCGTAGCCCAGCGCGCTGCTGTCGCGCGGTCGCGATCGCCGCGCGCAGATCCGCGACGCTGGCATAGGGCAGCGCCCAGCCGCAGAGACTCCGCGTGAGCCGGTTGCGCCGTGCGTCCATTCGCGCCAGCGCTATCGACGGTCGTTCACCCGGCGGCAACATCGCGAGCAGCTGGTCGAGCCCAGGATCGTCGAGCAGCAAGCCGTCTTCGGCTGCGCGGTACGGAATGCCCCGTTCAACGGCAACGGCCGCATACGGCGCGAGCTCGGCGTTGGTCCGCGCCAGCACCGCGTGGACGCCGGGCTCGGCGGGTAGCCACGTCGCGAGCAGCCGCCTTGCGCGATCGAGGTCGTCGCCGGAGTCCGGGGCCAATGCCAGGGTGCCGGCCGCACCCTCGCGCGCCCGGATCGACTTCGCAAAGCGCTCACGGTTGGCGCTGATCAGACGCACGGCGCGCTCGACGACCGGGCCTGGACAGCGGTAGTTCGTCACGAGGTCGACGCGCCGCAGCCCCGGCAGCGCACCGGCCAGATCGAGCACTCGCCGGACATTGGCCAGCCGCCAGGCGTAGATGGTCTGGTCATCGTCACCGACGAGGAAGATGTCGCGCCGGTCTCCGGCAAGCAACACCGCCAGATCGAGCTGCGAGCGATCGACGTCCTGCACCTCGTCGACGAGGAGCGTCGCGCAACGCGCCCGCCAGCCGGCCAGCGCGGACGCGTCATCATGTAGGACCGCGAGCGCGCGCCGGACCAGGTCGTCGAAATCGAGCGCATCCCGATCAGCGAGCCAGCGCTCGTACGCGATGAATCGGTGCAGCATGTCGGCATCGACATCCGCGGCCGGATTTGCCTCCCCCAGCCGGCGTTCGACCCCGGCCGCATCCAGTCCTGCGTCCAGCTTGAGCCGCGAAAAGCCGTCATCGAGCCGGCGCATCTCGCTCGCAGGGATGGAGCGACCGCCATTCAAGGCACGCAGCACGTCGGCTCGGTCTGTCAGATTCCTCACCGACACGCCGGCCTCCGAGAGGATCTCGCGCCCCAGCGCGTGAAATGTGCGCACCCGGGGCACGACTGCCGGCTCGAGTGGCTCCAGCGCCAGCGCGAGCCGCTCGCCGAGCTCCTCTGCCGCGCGCTTGTTGAAGGTGACGGCCGTGATCGAAGCCGGGTCAGCCCCACTCGCGACGAGCCAGCAAACGCGGGCAACAAGGGTGGTCGTCTTGCCGCTCCCCGCGGGCGCGACGCACAGCACCGGTCCCGGTGGCGCGGTGGCAGCCGCGCGCTGGTCCGGGGCGAGGCGCGCCAGCCTCTCGGTGACCGCCGGATGGAGGGCCATGTGGACATGCTCGGATTGCCCGATTACCGGCGGATTGGCGGCCAATTACCACGCAATTGAAACCTGCTCACGAAGGACAGATCCGGCCCATCGGGCGTACGGTGGTCGCGCCTGCCTGACGCCCCCTAAGTCGCGCCGTGAGCGCTGGGGCCAGCCGTGTTCTGGGTGGGCAGCCCGCTCGGGCTGACGCGAGCAAGCGGAGGAGAACGCGCATGGCGTCCGCCCATTACGTCCGCACGCGCGGACGTTTCCTTCTGGTCATCGCACTCGTAGCCATGGTGACGACACTTTCCACGAGCACCACGCTCGCCAAACCGACGAAACCCGGCTTCCTCACTGATCAGCCGTCGATGCTGACTCCTTTGGCACCGGGCGCCACCGTAAAGCCCATCCTCACCGTGGGCGATCACGTGGGCAAGTTCATGTTCGAAGCTTTGCCCGACGGCATCTCCTTCGAACCCAATGGCAAGGGCACGGTCGACCTGTTCATCAATCACGAGGCGTCGACGGTCCCGTTCCCTTATCCCCCGGTGCCGGGGGCGCCGCTCAACGACTTCACCGATTCGCTGCTCAGCCAGCTGAAGCTGCAGCAAAGCACTGGCGGGGTCCTCAAGGGCAAGTACGTCATCGGTGACGGCGCTAACTTCCACAGGTTCTGCTCGAACTACCTCGCCGACGAGTCGGCTGGTTTCAAGCACTCCATCCTTTTCACCAACGAAGAGGGCACCGACTGGGTGAATCGCAGCGGCATGCAGTGGCCGGCAACCGTCGGTGCTGACGAAGCTCGTGAGATCGGCTACGTCGTCGCGCACGACGTGAACAATGGCAAGACTCGGCCGATCTACGGCATGGGCCGCTTCAACCACGAGAACTCGATCGCGTTGACGCAGTACGGCCATCCCGTCCTGCTGTCGGGCGACGACACGTTCCTGGCTGATCCAGCCGGGTCGCAGGCTTACATGTATACCGCCAACAGCAGCGGCGACGTTTGGAAGGACAAGGGCCAGCTGTGGGCCTTCGTTTCCGACAACCCTGCGATCAATGATTACTACGACTTCAACAACGCGAATGCCCCGCAGTCGGTCAGCGGCCACTGGATCCCCGTGCCTAAGGCGATCGCCACTGGCAAAAACCCCGATGGGACGGACATGATGGCGGCCGACGTGCCTGCTGCTTACGGTGGCCCTTACAACCCGCCGGGACCCGGGGAAATGACCAATGCCGCCGGCACTTCGACACCGGTCGACGGCCCGCAGTGGGTCCTCGAGCACTGGGGCGACATCCAGCCGGGTGGCGGAGTCTTCCAGTTCGTCCGCCTCGAGGACATGGCGTTCGACAGGCGACCGGGCATGGCCAACGTGGTTTACCTGGTTGACTCGGGGCGCGGCTCCGCCAGCACGTCGGGCCACCCATATGCGTCGACCAACGGTCGAATCTGGAAGATGGTGCTGGATCCGACCTACCCCACGATCGTGACCTCGCTGTCGATCTTCGTCCAGGGCGACGACAACCCGTTGAAGTCGCCCAACGAGATCCATCAGCCGGACAACATCGAAAGCACGCAGTACGCGCTATACGTGACCGAGGATCCAGGTAGCGGACAGCAGTTCAACCCAGGCGATCCGAACGCCACGACGGCACGCGTCTGGCAGGTTCCTGTGGCTGCGCCGGCGACCATGACGCCCGCTGCATCCATCGATCAGTCAGCCGACGAAGGGCCGACGGATACCCCAGGTAGCGGCTTGGGCAAGCTCGGGTCATGGGAGGCGAGCGGCATCATCGACGTGTCGTCTGTCTTCGGGCCGGGCACGTTCCTGATCGACGTCCAGGCTCACACCTTGTTCATCGACCAGGAGCCCGGCCCTGACGTCACTGGTGACAACGTGTCCGATTGGACGTACAAGCGCGAGGGCGGCCAGCTCCTGCTGCTGACCATTCCCGGCGCGTGAGATCGGTCGGGTAGCGCCCGACTCGCAGATAGAACCACGAGCGGTCCCGCCCAAGAGGCGGGGCCGCTTCTCTTTGCCGCGCGACGGGTCGCGCTACGATCGGTTCACCGATGACTCCCCAACTCCAGGCGACGCTGGCCAAGCTGCCCACCAAGCCCGGCGTCTACCTGCTCAAGGACAAGACCGGACGCGTGCTCTACGTCGGCAAGGCGCAGAGCCTGCGCAACCGCGTGCGCCAGTACTGGCAGGCCGGCCGCGGCTCACAGGCGCCACTGCGCATCGAGTCGGCGATCGACCGCGTCGCCGACGTCGAATACACGATGGTCGACAGCGTGAGCGAGGCGCTGCTACTCGAGGCGACGCTGATCAAGCGCCACCAGCCGCGCTTCAACGTGCGCCTCAAGGACGACAAGTCGTATCCCTATATCAAGGTGACGCTCGGCGACGACTTCCCGCGCATCGAGCGCACGCGCAAGCTGCCCAACGACGGGTCGCGCTATTTCGGTCCGTACGCGAGCGCTTCAAGCGTGGACGAGGCGATGAACCTCATTCGCCGCCTGTTTCCGTTCCGGACGTGCACGATCCCGATCACCGAGGGCAAAAGGGCGCTACCCCGACCGTGCCTGCTGTACCACATCAAGCGCTGCCAGGGCCCGTGCATCGAGGCCATCGGCAAGGACGCCTATCGGGCCGACATCGACCAGGTGATGCTCTTCCTCGAGGGTCGCCAGGACCAGGTCGCCAAGCGCCTGCGCGCGGAGATGAACCGGGCGTCGGCGACGACCGACTACGAGCGTGCCGCCGACATGCGCGACAAGCTGCGCGCCATCGAGCGGACCATGGAATCGCAGAAGATGGCCGCGTTCGCACGGACGGAGCTCGACGTATTGGGCTACGCGCGACAGGGTGGCGGCGCAGCGGTGCAGCTCTTCGCGATCCGCAACGGCACGACGGTGGCGCGCGACATCTTCCTGCTCGAAAACGTCGGCGACGCGCCTAATGAAGAGGCGCTGTCCGCGTTCATAAAGCAGTACTACGCGGCTGCGTCTTCAATCCCGCCGCGCGTCCTGGTTCCATGGACGCTGCCCGACTCAGCCGAGCTGGTGGCCTATCTCGAGGCACGGCGCGGTCACCGCGTCGCGCTCGATGTCCCCCAGAGAGGCGAGCGGCGCGCGCTCATGCAGCTCGCCGAGCGCAATGCCGCCGAGACGCTTAACCGCGAGCAGGCGCGCTGGCTGGCCGACCAGGGTAAGACGCTCGCCGCCCTCGAAGAGCTCGCGGGTGCCCTGGGTTTGCCAACGCCGCCGCTGCGCATCGAGTGCTACGACATCTCGACGATCCAGGGCACGAACACGGTCGGCAGCATGGTCGTCTTCGAGGAGGGCCGCCCAAGGTCCGGGGAATACCGCCGGTTCCGCGTCCGCACGACAGCGGTCTCTGTGGGGCGTCCGGACGACTACGCGAGCCACCGCGAGGTGCTGCGGCGGCGGTTCTACCGCGCTCTCGAGGCAGAGGAGGGGGCTGCCGAGGAGCTGCGCTGGCGCCTGCCCGACCTTGTCGTGATCGACGGCGGACTCGGCCAGGCCAATGTCGCCCGTGGTGTCCTCGACGAGCTGGGCCTGCACGACTTGCCGGTAGTCGGGCTGGCCAAAGAACGCGAGGAGATCTTCCTGCCGAACCTGTCGACGCCGTTGGTGTTACCCACGAATTCGCAGGCCTTGTACCTGGTCCAGCGGCTGCGCGACGAGGCGCATCGCTTCGCCATTGCCTACCACCGCAAGCTGCGCGCGAAATCACAGATCAAGTCCGCTCTGGACGACGTGGCTGGCGTCGGTCCCGCACGCAAGCGCGCGCTGCTGCGCGTGTTCGGCTCGACCAGGCAGATGCGCTCCGCGACCATCGATGAGATCGCGTCGGTACCGGGGATCAGTCGCGCGCTGGCCGAGACGATCCGCTCCGCGCTCAACGGCTGAGCGGTTCGTCGGCTAACATCCCGCCCGAATGCGCAGGCTCCTTCCCCTTCTGATCATCGTCGTCGGTTTCGCCGCGGTCGCGATCGATTTCGCGCCTATCGGCCGACCGTTCAGCGACCCGCCCGTCCCGATCGACACCCGCCTGGGCCTCGATCTGCAGGGCGGCCTGCGCGGCGAGTACCGCGCGCTCCCGGCCAACGGCGTTCCGGTCACCGCCACCGCCCTCGCCAACATCCGGACGATCATCGAGAACCGCATCAACCAGTTCGGCGTCGCCGAGCCGGTCGTTCAGACGCAGGGCAGCGACCGCATCGTGGTCGAGATCCCCGGTGTCACTGACGAGCAGCAGGTCCGCGCACTGATCGGCTCCACAGGTCAGCTCAACTTCGTCGACGTTCCCGACGCGCGATCCGCCCAGGTCATTCCCGGCCAGCCCATTCCGCCGGACCTGGCCATCATTTTCAGTGGCGACAAGATTGCCAGCGCCGCGCCGGGTTTCACCCAGACCGGTCTGCGCGCCGTCGAAGTGACCATGACCGCGGAGGGTGCGCGGCTGTTCGATCAGTACGCGGCGTCGCACTTCGGCAAGCAATTCGCGATCGTGCTCGACAACATCGTCCAGTCCGCGCCGGTCATCCAGGCCCAGCGCTTCGGTGGCAAGGCCCAGATCTCGGGTAGCTTCACGACGCAGGCCGAAGTCAACCAGCTCGTCACGGTGCTCAACTATGGCGCCCTGCCGAATGCGGTGGAAGAGGTCAGCTTCAGCAAGATCAGCGCGACGCTCGGGCTCAACTTCCTGCAGCAGAGCATCCTCGCGGGGGCCATCGGCATCGCCCTGGTCTTCGTGTTCATGCTGCTCCACTACCGATTGCCCGGCCTGGTGGCCTGCCTCGCCCTGATCTATTACGCGCTCGTCGTTTACGCCGTCTTCAGGCTCGTGCCCGTCACTTTGACCCTCGCAGGCGTGGCGGCCTTCGTGCTCTCGGTGGGCATGGCGGTGGACGCCAACATCCTCATCTTCGAGCGCACCAAGGAAGAGCTGCGCTCAGGTAAGACGCTCGTGTCCGCCGTGGAAGCGGGCTTCAACCGCGCCTGGAACTCGATCTTCGACTCGAACATGTCGAGCATCATCACCGCCGGCATCCTGTTCTACTTCGGCTCGGCGACCATCCGCGGCTTCGCGCTCGTGTTGATCATCGGCGTGCTGATCTCGATGTTCACCGCGGTGACCCTCAGCCGACGGATGCTCCGCCTCGTCGTCCACCAGCCGTGGGCGCGCAAGGCCTCGTACTACGGGGTCGCCGAGGACGAGTTCACCGTCGCTGGGCCTGCGGGCCGCAGGGGCCCACGCGAGGCGTCAGCGCGTGTTTGACATCATCGGCAAGCGCCGCTGGTTCTACGCCTTCAGCCTGCTGATCACCATCCCCGGCCTGATCTTCATCCTGCTGACGCCTTTTAGCGGCGGCAAGGTCGGGCTGCAGTTCTCGATCGATTTCACTGGCGGAACGGTGTGGGAAGTTCACTTCAAGAACGGCACGCCGACCATCCCGCAGGTCCAGGGGATCATGGCGGAGCAGCATCTGCCCGGCGTTGCCGCGATCACGACGCAGGGCGACAGGGAATACGTCCTCATCCGAACGATCCAGATTGGATTGGCCGAGTTCCCGGCCACGCCCAGCCCGCTGCCGTCCACCTCGGCCGCACCATCCGGCTCGGCCGCCGCCTCTGGCTCGGCCGCTGCCTCTGGCTCGCCCGGCGCATCGGTTACGCCGACGCCTGCGCCGAGCGCGAGCGTGACGCCCAGCCCCAGTCCGCAACCATCGGCCTCGGCCGGAGCGAGCGCATCGCCTGCGGGTAGTCCGTCGCCCTCACCGTCGGCAAATCCGATTGGCCTGCCCACCGAGGGGCGGTTGGCCGCCCTGCGGTTCGCGCTCGAGGATGAGTTCGGGCCGATTGACGAGGTGCGCCAGGAGGCATCCATCGGACCGATCATCAGCGGCGAGCTGACTTGGCAGGCGCTGATCCTGTTCCTGGCGGGCTCCATCGGCATCCTGAGCTGGATGACCTTCCGCTTTGCGGACGTCCGTATGGGTGTGTCGGCCGTCATCGCGCTCGTGCACGACATCATCGTGGTCGTCGGCCTCTTCGCCGTGCTGGGGACGTTCTTCCGTCTGGAGATTGACGCCCTGTTCGTGACCGCGATGCTGACCGTCATCGGCTTCTCGGTCCATGACACGATCGTGGTCTTCGACCGCGTTCGGGAGAACCGCATTCGCCACGCCGGCGAGCCGTTCAGCGCGATCGTCAATCACAGCCTGCTCCAGACCGTGGGCCGGTCGCTCAACACATCGCTGACGACCATCATGGTTCTCACGGCGCTCTTGCTCTTCGGCCCCCACTCCATTACCTCGTTCGTCTTCGCCATGGTGGTCGGCATCATCTCCGGCACGTACTCATCGATCTTCAACGCGAGCGCCCTGCTGGTAACTTGGCACGAGTGGAGCGAAGAGCGGCGCCAGCGTGAGTTCGCACCCGTCCGCGCTCGCTGAGCCCGCGGGCGCGACCCACCAGGTGACATACCTGGGCCGGCTGGCCGCGCGCATCGCGAACGTCGGCACGACGCTCTGCCTAGGCGTCGATCCTGATCCCGAGGCGCTACCGGCGGGATTCACGCGTGACGTTGCCGGCGTCGAACGCTTTGCTGAGCTGCTGTTGGAAGCGGCCATGCCGCGCGCGGCCGCGGTCAAGTTCAATCTCGCGTTCTACGAGGCCTTCGGATCAGCGGGTATCGCCGCGCTCGAGCGGCTGCGCGGGCGCGTCCCGATGGACATCCCGTTCATCGCCGACGCGAAGCGCGCCGACATCGCCAGCACGGGCGCGCGCCAGGCAGCGGCGATCTTCGATGCCCTGGGCGCGGACGCGGTGACGCTCAACCCCTACCTGGGGCGCGACGCCCTCGAGCCGTTCCTCGCGCACACCGACCGCTTCGCCTACGTGCTGTGCCGGACATCGAACGCGGCCGCGGCCGAGTTCCAGGGCCTCGATGTCGACGGCCAGCCGCTCTTTCTTGCGGTGGCCCGACGCGTCGCGGGCTGGAGCCAGGACGGCGCGCCGGTGGGGCTGGTCGTCGGTGCCACGGCGCCGGGCGAGCTCGCCGAGGTGCGCGCCGCTGCACCAGCACTTCCATTCCTGGTGCCGGGGCTGGGCGCGCAGGGTGGCGACGCAGACGCTGTGCTGGCGGCCGGGCCGGTCACGACGGGAAGCGCCGCAGGGACGCGCGGTGGTGCGCTGCTCGTGAATGTGTCGCGTGGGATAGCTTCGGCGGCCCTCGCTCAGGGCGATCCCGGAGCCGCGGTGGCCGCCGCCGCGGAGCACTGGGCGGAGGTGCTGCGGTGCTAGGATCGTGACGTGCCTTTCAACATCGGCCCGTTCGAACTGCTGCTAGTCCTGGTCCTGGCACTGCTGGTGCTGGGCCCCGGCAAGCTGCCCGAAGTTGGCAGCGCTCTCGGGCGGACCATCCGCGAGTTCCGCAAGGCATCGACGGACGTTGAAAGCTCGCTCAGCGTTGATCCGTCAAAGGCGGCCGCTGCGCGCCCGGTCGGGCCTGCGGCAGACAACGCCGCAGACGCGGCCGAGGACACGCCGGCTTCCTGACCACGCCGGATAGGCCGCGGAGCACGTCCGCGCCATGACTGAGACGGCCTTGACCGATCACAGGCTGGATTCCAAAGACGGCAAAATCATGACCGTCGTCGAGCACCTATCGGAGCTGCGACGGCGCATCTTCATCGGGCTCCTCGCGGTCGCCATCGGCGCGGCGATCGGCTTCTACTTTGCGCCGGACGCAATCCGCTTCCTCAAGACGCCAATCAGCCAGCCGCTCTACTTCACCGCGCCGAGCAGCGCCTTCTTCCTCCAGCTCAAGCTGGCACTCATGATCGGCATCGCCCTGGCCTCGCCCATCCTGCTCTACCAGGTATGGGCTTTCATCGCGCCCGGCCTCACGCCGCGCGAGCGGAAGCTCGCTCTGCCATGGGTGCCGCTCGGGTTGTTGTTCCTCGCCCTCGGCGTCGCTGTCGCCTGGTTCATCCTGCCGTTCGCAGTCGGCTTCATGCTCGGCTTCGCGATCCCCGGCGTGATCGACCCGCTCATCACCGCAGACGCGTATTTCGGGTTCGTGACCAATCTCTTCCTGGCCTTCGGGCTGGTGATGGAATTCCCCATCGTGCTCGTGCTGCTGAGCAAGGTCGGCATCGTCAATGCCGAGCGTCTGCGCCGCAACAGGCGCTACGTTTTCCTGGCGATATTCGTCTTCGCTGTCGTGGTCACACCCGGTGGCGATCCCTACAGTCCGACCGTGATGGGCGCGGTCATGTACGTGCTCTACGAGCTGACGATCCGGCTGGTCGCGCGTGGCAGCAAGGCGACGGCCGAGGAGACCGGCGGTGGCTGAGCGGGCGAAGCCGCACGTCGCGATCATCAGCGGCTTGTCGGGCGCCGGGAAGACGGCCGCTAGCAAGCTGCTCGAGGACCTGGGCTACCGGGTGGTCGACAACCTGCCCGCCGAGCTGCTGCGCAATCTCGCTCAGCTCGTCGTGCGCGAGCCCGACCGCTATGAGCACGTGGCTCTCGTGCTCGATGCGCGCACGACCGATGTCGCGGTCGCCTTTCACCAGGCCGTCAACGAACTGGAGGGGCGCGGCATCACGCCCCAGATCTTCTTCCTGGAGGCGCGCGACGACGTCCTGATCCGGCGTTTCTCCGAGAGCCGCCACCGCCATCCGCTCGATACCGAGGAGCGCGGCGTTGCCGCCTCGATCGAACGCGAGCGCGAGCTGCTCGCCGAGGTGCGCGCCGAAGCCGACGTGATCATCGACACCTCCGACACGTCCGGCCGCCAGCTGAGGGAGCGGCTGACGAGCACGCTCAGCACACCGACCGACCGCGAGGGCATCACGCTCCAGCTTGTCTCGTTTGCATACAAGCACGGCATCCCACTCGAGGCTGACGTCGTGTTCGACGTGCGCTTCATGGAAAACCCGTTCTACAACGATCGTCTGCGGCCGCTCAACGGGCTTGACCCTGAGGTGCGCGCCTTCGTTCTCGATCAGCCGCTCACGCCGCGGTTTCTCGAATCTGTCGAGGGCTTCCTCGAGCTGACCCTGCCCGGCTACGAGGCTGAGGGTCGGAGTCGGCTCACGGTGGCCTTCGGCTGTACCGGTGGCCAGCATCGCTCGATCGCGATCGCCGAGGAGGTGGCTGCGCGGTTCCGGGGCAAGAACGCCGGGGCGGTCACAGTCTGGCATCGCGAGCTCGAACGTTCGTGAACGGCTCAGGTCCGTCCCCCGACCCATCTGTCGACGGCAGCCGGGTCGAGGCGGTCTTACGCCGGCGCGAACGCGCCCAGCTCATTCGTCAGTGGCTGCGGCCGGGCGTCGGCGTCAAGCGCTGGCTGGTAGTCGCTTTCGTCGGGCTGTTCCTGATCGCGCTCGCGGTCGCCGCGGTGCTGCGAATGGTGTTGGCCGATCGCCCGGTCGACGATCCGCTGCACAGCATCGTCGAGATCCTGACCCTGCAGTCGCTGCCAACGGAGCTGCGCTGGTCACTGCCGCTCGCGCTCGGGTTGGTCCTGTTCATCTACGGCAGCTGG
>JAXDLE010000181.1:0-26865 GCA_034666725.1 Chloroflexota bacterium | reverse complement strand
GACCCTGCGGCTTTGTCGTGCGGACCCTGCTTGCGCGCGTCGTTGTTCGTCGCGTATGCGAGATAGATCTCCCACGCGATTGCGACCAGGGCGCCGATGGAGGCCAGGGTGAAAAGGATGGCCAGGGCGCCAAGGCCACCGAAGGCGAAGAACGAGAAGCCGCCTCCGACCGAGATCAAAGTCGCCAGAGCCAAAGGCAGGCCCAGGTACATCCAGCGACGGATGGCCTCGGACTGTGTGAGCGCAGCGCCGGTGCCGTCCTTCTGCACCTGGAGCTTCATGAGCATCATGCCCACGGTCTGCTTGCGCGTGGTCCACATATAGATGAAGTAGGCGGCACTGATCGCCGCAACCGCAATCGCCTGCACCAGGATGTCAACGCCGAACGGCAGAATTCGGAAGACGATCGCCCATACAATCTGCCCGGCAATGCTGAGGATCACGCCGTCGATGATCCAGGCGACGACGCGCGACAGGAAGTCGGCGATCGGCGGTTGGCCGGATTGGTTCATTCCCACGCTATCTCTCTCCTCTTTGCGGCGACTCCCTGCGGTCGCGCACCTCGTGAAATCAGCATAGCGTCAGCGCGAGGCTGCGCGGTCGCAATTTTTCTGTGAATCGGCCCCGTCAGCCACCTATGCGCGACATCTCCACTCGCTGGGGGTCGATAACAGGCAGCCCGCGGCCAGATTGTGTTGCGCGCGTGCGCAGCTCCGAGTAGCGATCGTCGCGCGCGCCCCAGATTTCGCCGATCTGCGCCGACAGCGCGGCGTCCGATGCGCCCGCGCGCAGCGGACCGCGCAGGTCGTGGCCGGTGCTGGCGAAAAGGCAGGTGTAGAGCAGACCGTCAGCCGTCAGTCGGGCCCGTGCGCAATCGGCACAGAAAGGCTGCGTGACCGAGGCGATCACGCCGACCTCGCCGCCCCCGTCGCGATACGCCCAGCGGCCCGCGACCTCACCGGTGTAATTCGGCGCGAGCTCGACGAGCGGCAGCTCGGCGTCGATCGCAGCGATGATCTCGCTCGCCGGCACCACGTCGTCCATGCGCCAGCCGTTGGTGTGGCCAACGTCCATGTACTCGATGAAACGCATGATGTGGCCGCGCTCGCGGAAGTAGCGCGCCATCGGCACGACGTCCCCTTCGTTGATGCCGCGACGCACCACCATGTTGACCTTGATCGGCGTCAGGCCGGCCGCGGCCGCGGCGGCGATGCCGTCCAGCACCGTCTGCACCGGGAAGCCGACATCGTTCATGCGTCCGAATGTCGCATCGTCGAGCGAGTCGAGGCTCACGCTCACCCGATCCAGCCCAGCGTCGGCGAGGGCCGTGGCCTGGCGCGCCAGCAGCGAGCCGTTCGTGGTCAGCGTCAGATCGTCGACACCCGCCACGCCCGCGAGCATCCGCACGAGCTCCGGCAGGTCGCGCCGCAGGAGCGGTTCGCCACCGGTGAGCCGGACCTTGCGCACACCGTGGGCCACGAAGAGCCGCGCCAGGCGCGTGATCTCCTCGAACGTCAGCAGCTGCTCGCGCGCCAGAAACTCGTAATCGCGCCCGTAGATCTCGCGCGGCATGCAGTAGGTGCAGCGGAAGTTGCAGCGGTCGGTGACCGAGATGCGCAGGTCATGCAGCGGCCGATTCAGCAGGTCGCGCGGCGCCGCATGTGTGGGCTCGGAGATCACATGGCGATGGTATCCGGACACCCGCGTGGGCCGGGTTAGCGGTTCTCGAAGCGCAGCGACTCCACCACTTGCTGAAGCTCGGACAGCTCAGCCTGCTCGGCATCCCGCGGAGTGCTGGCATCGATCACAAGGCGCTGGCCGTCCACATCGAGAATCCAGAGCCGGTCGATCTGGCCGGCCGCCTGGTGGTAGCGCTCGCTATCACCGGCGCCAAGCCAGCTGATGAAGTCGTGGTGGCCGTTGCCGGGATCGTCACAGCCTTCAAAGTCGGCGTCCGCGGTCACGACGGCGTCCTCCGGGGTCGACCACTCAAAATAAGTGCCGGGGTATCCGGCGAGTGTGACCTCGCGGGGCGTGCTGGGGTTGCGGTCGGCCTGGGCGAGGAGAGCCTCGACCAGGTCGCCAACCGTCGGCCCAGGGCGTTTGAGGCTTTCTCGCCAAAGGCAGGGATCTGTCGGCACCTCCGTTGGATCCCAGACGCCAATGCCGGTGATGGAGGACGAGCCCTTTACAACGAAATATCCGCCCGGGGCGAAAGCCCAACCAGAGGGCAGTTGCACCGAATAGCCCCGGTAAGTCCCTGCGGCATTGGCAGAGCCGACCACGCGCCCACCTGACTGGATTCGTGGCGATGGGGCTGCGCTGGGCGCACTCGTCGGGGCTGGGGTCGGAATCGCGGTCCCGCTCGGTTGAGCGACCGCGGTCGGCGTTGAGCTTGGCGCGGTGCAGGATCCCGCGAGGATGAGTAGCGCTGTGAGGCACACCAGCCTGGCGACGTGCGTCGGCAAATTACGCACCTTCATGTCTGATGCTCCTTGGCTATTCGTAAGTCGGCTGCCAGGTGAGCTCCGGCCGGGACCACTCCAGGTTGAGCTCATTGGGCGAGTAGATGACTGGCTCGGCACCGAGCGTGAGGAGAGTGGAAGTGACGCCCTCGAGCGAGCTGTACAGCAATTGGCCGCCGTCTGGTGACCACTGCAATCCGCTTCGCCCGAAACCCAGCGAGATGGGCAGCTCGATCACGTTCGAGCCGTCGATACCCATCGCGATGATTGGCTGGGGTGCGCCGGAACAAGACTCGTTGCCGTCGGCGTCGGCCGAGCATCGAGATGCCCCCACGGCGAATGCCACGCGGTCACCGGCTGGCGATACGACCGCGTCATAGAACCTGAGCTGCAGCTCGTCCGACGTGGGGCTGAGCTGGAGAGCGTTGCGCCCGTCGGCGTTCACCACCACGACGGCAAGTCCGTCGCCGGGTCGGTCGGTGCTGATGTAGATGATCTTCTGGTCGTCCGCGGTCCAACCGATGGAGAGTGGCGCACCGCCTGCGCCGCCAATGGCGGGTATTGCTGAGCGGGTGTCACCGTCGAGGTTGATCAAGAGGATTTGCCCGGGTTCGGAGACCGCGATCATCGAACTGTCTCGTGACCATTCCAGCTCTTTGCGTTCCGAGCCGGGCTCGGCGTTGAGGGGTATCACCTGGAAGGCGCCGGAGCTTGCGTCCGCGATCCATAGGTCGTAGTCCACACGGAACGCCACGTACTCGCTGTTGGGGGACCACTCAGGGCACGGAATCGGACCAGTCGTATCACCAACAGTCACCCGCACAACGGAAGGCGAAGGATCGCCGTGGCCGTCAACTCCCACGACTGCTACGGCCCGATCGCTAACCGGCCACTCTCCGCGGAACGTCGTGACATCAGCCGAAGAGCGCGCCTCGCCGAACGCCAAACTCAGTCCGTCAGGTGAGAAGCGCGGACAGGCCTGCGCGATTCCGTCGCCGTCGGAACCTATGATCCGCCGGGCGGCCTCATCCCGGGCGACAACGTAGATATCACCGGCCACGCCGGCCATGCCCGGCGGGTTCGCGGAAACCGCGATCAATCCGTTGAACGGGCCGCCAGGCGGCTTTCTGAAGAGGCTGGCGCCCACTAGGGCCGCGCCAACCAGCGCAGCCAGCAGAAGTCCAGTGAGAACGATCCACGCGAAACTGGGCGCGCCCCACGTGCTCGTGGGCCGACGATTTGCGCGCGCAGCTATGTGGGCGGCCACCTGGATCGCGCTTGGGGCGCCGGCGATTTCGGTCGCCTGGCTGGCAAGGAAATCCTGTATCTGGCGGTCGATCATGTCGTCCCGAACTTCCTCGGTCATGGTCGTGACTCCTCGAGCTCGTGACGCAATCGAAGCCGGGCCGTTCGCAGGCGCGAGCGCACTGTGTCGTCGGGCGCGCCGACGATGGCGGCCGTCTCGGCGACTGAGTAGCCAAGGTGCAGGTGCAGGGCCACCACCGCTCGTTGCTCCGGCGAGAGCTGGCCAAACGCGGCTCGAAGCGCGACATATGCCGCCGGCGCCGAGGCGCGGGCATCTGCTGAATCGATCGGAGTGACATCGGGATGCAAAGTGAAGAGTCGGCTGAGCCGGGAGGATCGGCTTTTGCTCACGCGAACGGCCTCGCGCGTGACGATTCGGTCGAGCCACGGGCGCAGGAGCGCTTCGTCGCGCAACGTTGACCGTCGGCGCCAGGCGCGTTCGAGGCCCGTTTGAACCGCATCGGCGGCGTCGGAGGTATCGCGGCAGACAAGCCGGGCGAGGCCCAGCAGCCGGTCGTAGTGCAGGGCGACGAAGGCGCTGATGGCAGCGTCTGAGTGGGCGTGCTCGAGCTCAACGGCCCGCTCGATCGTCACATTGGCCACCCTCGTGCCATGACCCATAACCCTATAGAGGGGGCTAACGCCGGAAACGGGTCATATTTCGCCGCGGCCCTCGAGCCGCCGAGGGCCCGGGTGTGTCTAGTCCTCGGTCGCGGCGCCGGAGCGGTCGCGGATGAGGTCGACCACGCCTGCGTCGGCGAGCGTGGTGGTGTCGCCCAGGGCGCGGCCTTCGCCGATGTCGCGCAACAGGCGACGCATGATCTTGCCGGAGCGCGTCTTGGGCAGGTCGGGCGTGAAAAGCAGGTACTTGGGCTTGGCGATGGGGCTGATGACCTTGCCCACGTGCTCGCGCACCTCGGCCGCGAGCGCGTCGGTAGGCTCGTGGCCCAGGCGCAGGATGACGAAGGCGAAGATCGCCTGCCCGGTGATCGGATCGTGCCGGCCGACGACGGCGGCTTCGGCCACGGCCTTGTGGTCAACGAGCGCCGACTCGACCTCGATCGTCGAGATGCGATGGCCCGACACGTTCATCACGTCATCGACCCGGCCGAGCAGCCAGAAGTAGCCCTCCTCGTCGCGCTTCGCACCGTCGCCGGCGAAGTACTTCCCTGGGAAGCGCGACCAGTACGTGGCCTTGTAACGCTCCGGATCGCCATAGATGCCGCGCAACATCGCCGGCCACGGCCGGGTCAGAACCAGGTAGCCGCCGCCGCCGAGAGGCACGCTCTCGCCGTTCGCGTTGACGACATCGGCGCCCACCCCCGGAAAGGGGAACGTGGCGCTGCCCGGTTTCGTGGTCGTGACTCCGGGGAGAGGCGTGATCATGATCATGCCCGTCTCGGTCTGCCACCACGTGTCGACGACCGGAGCGCGACCGCCGCCGATGTGCTCGTGATACCAGAGCCACGCCTCGGGGTTGATCGGCTCGCCGACGGAGCCGAGGACGCGCAACGACGACAGGTCGTGCTTCTGGGGCCACGACTCGCCCTGCTTCATGAAGGCGCGGATCGCCGTCGGCGCGCAGTACAGGATGTTGACCTTGTAGTCCTCGATGATCTGCCACCAGCGGTCCCACGCCGGCGCGTCGGGCGCGCCCTCGTAAATGACGCTCGTCGTGGCGTTGGCCAACGGGCCGTAGACGATGTACGAGTGGCCGGTCACCCAGCCGATGTCGGCCGCGCACCAATAGACGTCGTCAGGCTTGACGTCGAACACCATCTCGTGGGTGACCGAGGCACCGAGCAGATAGCCCGCGGTCGTGTGCATGATGCCCTTGGGCTTGGCCGTGGTGCCGCTGGTGTAGAGCAGATACAGCATGTGCTCCGAGTCGACCGGCAGCGGCGGGCAGTCGGCCGACTGGCGCTCGACGATGTCGTGCCACCACACGTCGCGGCCGTCCTGCATGGTGACCGGCACATCGCCTGCGTCGGCAATGCGCTTGACGACTAGGACGTGCTCAATCGTGGGACTGATGGCCGCGGCCTCGTCGGCGGCGGACTTGAGGTTGACCGCCTTGCCGCGCCGCCAGCCGCCGTCGGCGGTGATCAGCAGCCTTGCCTGGGCGTCTTCGATCCGGCCGGCCAGCGCCTCGGCGCTGAAGCCGCCGAAGATCACCGTGTGCGGCGCGCCGATGCGCGCGCAGGCCAGCATCGCGATCGGCAGCTCGGGGATCATCGGCATGTAGATCGCCACGCGATCACCCGTCTTGACGCCCAGCTCGTGCAGGGCGTTGGCGGCCTTCGAGACCTCGCGCTGCAGATCGGCGTAGGTGATCGTGCGCGTGTCGCCCGGCTCGCCGATCCAGTGGTACGCGACCTTGTGGCCCAGGCCTGCCTCGATGTGGCGATCGACGCAGTTGTAGGCGATGTTGAGCTGGCCGCCGACGAACCACTTGGCGAACGGCAGGTCCCACTCGAGCGTCTTGTCGAAGGGCTTCGACCATGCCAGTCGCTCGCGCGCCAGCCGCGCCCAGAAGGCCTCGTAGTCCCGCTCCGCCTCGTCATACAGCGCCTGTGTGGCGTTGGCCTGGGCGACGAACTCGGGTGACGGCGGGAAGTGCCGTCCCTCCGCCATCATCAGGTTCTCGATCTCGGGCTCGTTCATCGAGCCCGGTAGCTGGTCGGTCATCGGCCGATCGTAGCGCCGCTCACGATCGGCGTCGCAGCACGACCTTCACTGGCAGCTGATCTTGAAATCCCCGCCGTCCTGAGTGACGCTGCCTGTCACGTCGTTGCCCCTGCCCTTGCTGTCGGTCTTCAGATCAGCGGCGCACAGCTGTCCGTGTCCGGTCTGCTCATACAGTCGAATCGCGGAGCTGATGGAGTCGAGTTGTCGGTAGATCTCCAGCGATCCGGCGAGCGACAGCGGTTGCTGTGCGAGCTGGGCCGAGATTGCGTCGCGCTTCGCCTTGAGCTCGGCCAGCTGATCGCGCGCCGGGCTGACCGAGATAAGTACGGACGCCCCGGAGAAGAGCGTGGCCGCGAGCGTGCCACCGGGCTTGAGCGCGCCATGGCGCTTGGTGCCCCCTCCAATAATCCAGACGGACGCGTCCTCGGTACCCACGTTGGTCACGATCACGTCATGGGTCACCACGAAGTCGCCCAGGTTGCCGACGTCGATGGTGCAGTCGCTCGGCGCCAACAACACCAGCGACAGCACGAGTAGCAGCTTCAGGCAAAGCCTGGAGCGTGGAGTCATTCGCATATCGGCGAGGTATCGATGAACACGTCTTCCGGCGCAGCTGGTGGGGCATCGGGTTGAATGGCAGTGATTCGTGACCCAACGGCGGCGAAGTCGATCTCCATGCCGTCCGAAAGAGTGATTTGACACGTCGCCGCGGCAGCGCTTCCGACCGTTATCGACACGAGATAGGCAGCCGCCGGGACGTCCTGCAGGAGTTCGCCGTAGGGCTCGATGTTGAGCTCCGCGACCGTTCCCACCTTCTCGCCTTCATTGAAAAGATCGACTGTCGCGACTACTTCATCATCGGTGAGGTTGACGACAAGCAGCGTCGCGGTGAGCAGGTCGGTCAGATCGAGCGGCGTCGGGGCGGGAGTCTCGCCTGGTCCCAGGGTGCGCTCAGGCTCGTCCGTCTGTGTCGGCGCCGGGGTCGTTGTCGGCACTGCGGTGGCGCTCGTCATGGGCGTGCCACTGGGTGGCAGAGTCGTCGAAGGTCCCGAAACAGAGATGCACGCGCCTGCGAGCAATCCCGCCATGAACAGCGACAGAAGTCGCACCATGAGCACCTCGCGCGGCCCGACACCTTCGCGGACTGGGTCGCTGCGTCAGTATCAACTCGAGGTCAAGCGTTGCGCCTGAATGACACACGCCGCGCTTGCCGGCACAAGCGTCAGGGGTTGGCGGCGGGCTTCACCCAGTCGGGCAGCGCATGGGTCATCGTGGCGAGCGGGAGCGTGCCGTGGCCGAGCAGCTGGTCGTGGAAGGCGACGATGTCGAAACGGTCGCCGTCACGCTCCTCGAGCCGTCGGCGCAGCGCCGTGATCTCGCGCATGCCGGTCATGTAGGCGAGCGCCTGGCCGGGCCAGGCGATGTAACGATCCGTCTCGGTCTCCGCCTCGAGCTGACTCAGGCCGACGCCGATCAGCAGCTCGATCGACTGGGCGCGCGTCCACTTGAAGGCGTGCAGGCCGGTGTCGACGACGAGGCGCGCCGCGCGCCAGGCCTGAGCGTCGAGCATGCCCAGGCGCTCCCAGGCATTCTCGAAGAGGCCCATCTCGTCAGCCAGGCGCTCGCTGTACAAGCCCCAGCCCTCGGCATACGCGGCGCCGGTGAGGCGGGCGCCGAAACGGCGGAAGTCGGGCTGATCGGTCAGCTCGCCTTCGATGGCGATCTGGAAGTGGTGGCCGGGGGTGGCCTCGTGGTAGGTCGTTGTCGCCAGACGATAGAGCGGTCGGTTCTCGGGCTGGTACGTGTTGACGAAGTAGATGCCGCCGCGCGAACCGTCGGGCGCGGGCGGGAAGTAGAACGCCGGAGGCGCCTCTCTCTCCTGGTACGGCTCGACGGCGCGAACCTCGCACGGCGCCACGGGCAGCCGGCCGAACCAACGCGGTGCGGCGGAATTGGCCTTGGCGATCTGTGCTGTCGCGCGCTGAACAATCTCTGCGCCTGACGCGGCATAGTTGGCCGGATCGGCCGCGAGCGCGGCACGCATGGCGGCGACATCGTCGAACTTGAGCTCGCGCGCGATCTCCTGGGTCTCGGTCGCAATCGCATCGAGCTGGGCGCGGCCGTATTCGTGCAGTGCCTCCGGGGTTTCCTCGAGTGTCGTCGAGGCGAGGATCATCGTCTCGTAGTACTCGCGCCCATCGGGTAGCGCCCAGACGCCCTCGCTCTGGCGGGCGTGCGGCGCGTAGCCCTCGAGCGCGGCCAGGTGGTCGGCCAGTGCCGGCACCACCCATTGCTGGATCGCGCCGCGGATGCGTTCGCGCGTCGCGTCATTGAGCTCGGGATGTGCCAGCAGGATGGGCGACTCGTCGGCAGGTGTGGCCGCTGCCCGGCGCGTCTGCTCGATCACTCGCTCGACCACGGCCGCAGACGCCGTCCGGCCTGCGGCGATGCCTTCGAGCATGTTCGCGCGGTGTTTGGCCAGGTATTCGGGGAACTGCTCGAGCCGGCGGATGAGGCGATCTACGCGCTCGTCGGTGTCGACCCGCTGGAAGCGCGACAGATCACCCGGCAGGCCCTGCGGCCCGGCCATCTGGTCGAGCGCCTCGAAGTGATGCGGGTTGAGCTCGTGCTCGCGCAGCTGGATACGACACACCACCTCGAGCATGTCGAGGGTGATCGCGTCCTCCTGGTCCAGGCCGAGCGTGTCGATCTCAGAAGCGTCGCGCATGAAGCCCTTCAGGGCCGAGATCTCTTCAGCACGCGCGTCGGACCCCGGGTCACGCAGCCGGTCGTCGTAGCGCTCGTCGCCGAGCACCGTGGCGTAGATCGGGTTGCGCGCCAGGAACCATTGCCAGAAGCGATCGGCAAGATCGACCACTGGCCGCGCCACGATCACGTCGGTCACCTAGATACCTCCAGATGGTCGTCAGCCGAAGAGCGGCAGCTGCTCGGCTTCTCTTTCGATCTCCGGATCGAGCCCGAGCACAGGCCCGAGCATGTCCAGGTCGGCGTCTTCGCGCGCCACCAGGCGGCGTATGTGCTCGGACTTGAGGATATGCCAGTTCTGCTCGTCCAGCGCCCGCCGGAGAAGAGGCGAATGGGCGAGCTTGAAGCGGACGAGCTCGACGCGCTCGGGTGGCACGACCAGGAAACGCACCACCGTCTCGGCGGCAGGGATGCGCGGCCCGCGCTTGAGCAGCGGCTCGGTCAGCAGCGCCGTCCACTCGACCTCGAACAGGAAGGTCGCCTTGCCGCGCAGGTACCACATGCAGTCGAGCGACTCGAGTGTGGCGACGTCACCAGCGGCAATGAGCGGCACATATGCGCGCTGCTCCTCGTCGCTCAGAAGGTCGCCCACCGTCCCGCCGCGATAGGTGCGACGGCGCTCCTTCTCCGACACATGAACGCGCAGGCCGAGCCGATGGCCGTACTCGGCCAAAAGGCCGATCAGCTCGCCGTGCTCGGCATGGCGCGTGGTCAGCTTGTCGATGGCGCGCAGAGTCACCTGCGTCGACTCCGGGTCGCGGTAGCTTTCGAGGACGGCGCGGACCAGCGCCGGATCGGGCGTGTCGTGACCGCGGAACATGCGCGCGGCGCGCTCGAAGAAAGTCGCTTCCTCCATCGCCGATGACGTCGACAGCAGACCGTAGACCGCCCACTCGAGCCGATCCGACAGGGGCGGCCGCGCGTTCGCGAGATCCTTCTCGTGGCGCAGCCACCAGCGACCCGGCTCGACCTCGGTCAGGCGCGGGTTGTCGGGCCGGCGCAACTCGCCCAGGACGATCTCCATCAGCAGCCGCACGTGGTCGGTCGCGGACCCGCCACCGACGACCCATTCGGGCGGCCGGCCGGGCGCAAACTCCTTGAGATCCCCTCCCTCGATCGGCTCCGAACCTTCTGCGTTCGGATCTGCATCCTCAGCCGATGCGACCCATGTGCCCGCGTCGACCATTGACTCAGTGGGCTCGGTGGCGGCCTCCGTTTCGCCGAATGTTTGGGTTCCGACCAGGCGGCGCAGGTGGCCCAGCCGATCGAGCCCGATCAGGACTTCGCCCAGTAACCGCTCGGCGCTGGCCGGCTCGCCGCGCGCCTGCAGCACAGTCACCGCGAGTGCCGACACAGCGTTCTCTACGTCGGCCAGCGCGAACGGGCCGTCAGGATCAGCCCTCGGCAGGTCGGCCAGCTCAGGGTGGTCGTCCGGCTCCTCGGCCGGACTCGCAACATCGAATTCGAGTACGCCGGTGACCTGGTTGTTTGACTCGGACAAGAGGGCCGAGTTGAGGCGGAACCCGGCACCTATGCCACCGAGCACGCCGGCGACCAGCCCTGACGCTCCCCCACGATCGAGCACGACCACCGCCTTGGCGTCGCGCGCCAGCACTGGCCTCACCGCCAGCAGCGAATGGCGCAGCGCGGTCGCCTCGCGGCCGCGATCGTTGCGCGGCGGCGGACCGAAGATCCATTCCAGCGGCAAGTCGGTGGCGGCCTGACGACCTACGACCAGCGACGTCGCCAGGTAGGCCAGCGACGCATTCTCGATGGACCAGCGCGCAGGCGGCGATGTCAGGACGAGGCGCACCCGCGAGCGCGGATCAAGGCGGCCGGGCAGGATTGGGCGACGCGAGGAGAACTGCGGCTCGTTGCCGGGCGTCGCGGCTGATCCAGTGCGCAGCACGACGTTGGCCGTGCCGTCACTGAGTGCCTCCAGGTCCTCACCCTGGCGGGGCTGGAACGTGCCCGCCCCGACCTCGAGGCGATTGATGAAGTCGCGCATCAGCCGGCAGCCCTCTTCGAAGGCGAGCCACGGGTTGCGCTCGCGCCACGCCCGCGAGTTCGGCTGCTGCACGTGCCCGTGGCGGATGCGCAGCGCGGCGACGCGGCCCGGGTAACCGTTGAGGCGGCTCATCGTCAGCAGGGCGTGGACCAGGCCAAGGCGCAACCCGGCATCTACCGGCGCCGCGCGCAGACCAATTTCCAATCGCGAAATGAGCGCCTCGAGCGCGACCAGGGTGCGCGGCGTATACAGCGCGAGTAGCTCCTCGGGCAAGCTTGCCCCGGCGTCGGGCACCGGGAAGCGGCCGCGCAGCACGGCGTGAGCCGGCGGCCGCTCACCGACAACCTGGGCAAGAGCGATGTCATCGGCGTCGACCGGGGCGACGCGCGGCTCGCCGGCGCGGGCCCCCTCCTTGCAGAACGCGCAGCGGAAGACCTTCCGATCCGGCGCGGTCGCCCCCGCCTCCCAGATGAACTCGTCGACGATCACCGGCCGGCCGCACGTTGGGCAGCGCGACGCGTACATGGCCTCGAGGACGCGCCGGAACTCGCCGTCGCCCCGCGGCAGAGTCGCAAGGGTGGCCAGACCGGCATCGAAGTGGCGCAGGTCGGGCGGCCGCAGTACAACCTCTGCAAGAAGCCGTGTCAGCGCGGTCGACTCGCAGACGTAGACGCGGCGTAGCGCGCTGATCGCGTTGCGCGCAATCCAACCGCCGCGGCCGTGGATGTCGATCACCACGTCGCCTGGCGCGCTGCGGGCAGCTATCTCGGCGCCGACAACGTTATCGGGAGGCGGCGGGGCGAAGCGCTCGAAGATGGGCAGCAATGGTCCCGAGTCGGGCCTGATGAGTGATGAGAGCGGGTCCGCCATCGTCCCCGAGTCTATCCACGCAAGCGAGAGCGGCGGGGTGGGTCAGCAATGACCCGACCCGACGGTGAGCGCGCAGCAGCAGCCCGCAGGCGTCGCTGCGGAGATGAAAGTGTGTAAGCGAGAGCGGCGGGGTGGGTCAGCGATGACCCGACCCGACGGTGAGCGCGCTGCAGCAGCCCGCAGGCGTCGCTGCGGAGGTCAACCTGTGCGGTGGCCGCCGGGGCTATTCCTCGGAGTTGTCCGACTCTTCGACTGGTTCCTCGTCGACGAAGGCCTCGTCTGCGGTCACATCCGCGGGGATGACGCGACCGATGTCCTCGATCTCGTCGTCCTCGTCGTCCTCCTCCAGCTCTTCCTCGAGCTCCATCTCCTCGCGTACGAGGGTGCCCTTGGTGTAGGGCCGGAGGTCGGAGACCTTGGCGGCGGTTGGGAACGAGACCTTGCCGTAGTTGGCTGGGTCCTGGTAGGTCTCGCGAACGATGATGCGCACGTCCTGCTCGCCCAGGCTGGTCACGCCGGCGGTGTATTTGTTGCCCTCGGCGATCAGCTTCAGCAGGCGGGCGGCGACGCGCGGCTCGACGTAGCCGATGTGCACGCCATTGGAGGCCGCGGCAAGGCGCGGGCCGTCGGCTGACAGCTCGACCGAGTCGCCCGGGTTTACCTGGGCCAGCTTCTTGGGGTCGGCCAGGTCGACCAGGTGAGCGAAGCCGGTCTTGCCGGTTTCCTCGACGAAGATCGACACGGGCGCCTTCGAGCCCTTCTGCGCCGGGACGGTCTTCTTGCCGGCCTCGGCGAGGAGCATGCGCAGGCGGTTGATGTTGCGTTCGGCGACGCGGTTGGTCGGGTCGAGTGCGAGCGCGGCCTGGTAGTGGTCGCGCGCGATGGCGAGCTCGCCCATCTCCCAGTAGGACTTGGCCAAGCGGTTCTCCGCGGCGGAGTCGGCGCCAAGGTCGAGGATGCGCTTGTTGAGGTCGGCCGCAGCCTCCCACTCGGCGGCGGTCGCAGCGGCGATCGCCTGCTCGACGAGTTGGCGCTTGAGGCGCGTTGCGTTGATGGCGGGCGTCGGCCCACCTTCGGTCATCGAGAAACTCATGGTCGGATGCAGTCCTTCAGGACGTGGCCGCGATGGCCGGACAATTCGGGGAGTCGCAAGAATACCAGAACGGCTTCAGGAGCAGGGCGCGCTCCCTATTGCCACCTCGGTCACCACGCCTGCGCTGACTGACACGCAGTCCTCCGTCCCGTCGGGCCATGTGACGCGCGCCGTGCCGGTTGTCTGGGTGCGCAGCCCGAGGTGGACGTAGCTGACATCTGATTGGCTGTTCCAAGTCGTGCCGTCGTTGAGCTCGCGCTTGTAGCTGAACGCCGCCGTCGTCAACTCGACCACGGCGCCCATGCCGAGCGGGTTCCAGTCCGGACCGCGCAACCTGAGAGCCGCCGCATTCTTCGTGGCAAATACGTTCTGGAGCAAGGTGGGCGCGCCGGGCCAGCGCGCGCGGCCGTTGGTGACCATCAGGTCCATCCGCAGGTCAGCGTTGTAGTCGAGCACTGCGACACCGTCACCGCTGCCTGCCCAACCGGTTAGCTCCTCGGGCTTCACGAGGCTGAAGCCGCCCGACGTTGTCGCCATGAACAGCGCGTCGCCGCGGTCTGTGCTGGAGTTGGGCTCCTCGCCGCGCGCCGTGCGAACGACGTACAGGTCGAGCCGGCCGTCGTTGTTGAGATCGACCCAGGCCAGGCCGCGGCCGTAGGCGATCGCCACGTTCTTGACCTTGCTGAACGTGCCGCCGTCATTGCGCAGGAAGCGCACGTAATGCGGATCGATGACAGCCAGATCGGGTAGGCCGTCGCCGGTGAAGTCGCCCCAAGCGGAGCCGTACCACTTGCGCGTACCCAGGGCGGGAATCGTCAGCGGGCTGAATGTTCCGGCCGAGTTGGTGAACGCGAGGGTCGGTCCGAGGATGGAAGTGAGCAGCAGGTCCGGATAGCCGTTGCCGTCCCAGTCGGCCCAGGTGGCACTCTCCGTGTCGCGCTCGCCCTCGATGCCGGTGATGGTCTCGACGAACGTGCCGGCGTCGTTGCGGAAAGTCACGTCGGGATGGCCCTCGCGCGGCGCACTGCCGAAGAAGATGTCGAGATCGCCGTCGGTGTCGTAGTCGATCCACGTCGACGTTCGGCCGCGGTAAAGAGTTTGCTTCAGTCCGTAAGCGTCGGCCGATTCCACGAATCCGTCTGGATCTGGCAGGTTCAGCCAAAGCTCGTTGGGTCCCTCGCCCTCGCCGTTCATGGCGCCCTGGGCGCACAGCAGGTCGGGCCGGCCGTCGCCATTCGCCTCACCCCAGGCGCAGTTGTGGCGATCCATGGGCCAGGGCCAATCGATATTTGCTTCGGTGAAGCCGGTGGGTCCGCCGAGAAACAGGCCCGGTGGCTGGGTATGGCGGTTGAGGAGGATGTCAGGCCAGCCGTCGCCGTTGACGTCGGCGATCGAACTGCCCCAGCTGGTGCGCGCGTCGGTTGGCAGGCCGGCCGCAGCCGTCACGTCGGTGAATTTCGGGCCCGCGGCCGCAGCCGGCTGCGCGGCGACGAGCGACAGACCGATCGCGAGCATGCTCGCCCAGCGTCGTTTCATGCGTGATCTGTCACAGCGGCCAGAAACCCCTCCAAGGGCAGTGTATTCAACACGTCGCCCGGCTCGAGCCAAGCGCGGCGCGCTTGCGACACTCCCCAGTCGAGGTTGTCGAATTCGCCCAGGTAGTGCGCGTCCGAATCGACGGTGAAGCGATTGCCCGCCTCGAGCGCCGCGCGGGCGCGCCGGTCGTCGAGGTCGAGGCGCTCGTCGGAGCCGTTCACCTCGAGCACGGTGCGCGTCTCGGCGGCCTCGCGATAGAACGCCTCCCAGTCAAGGTCGAGATCGTCGCGGATGCCGATCTTGCGGCCCGATGGGTGAGTGATGACGTCGACGTGCTTACTGCGCAGAGCGACCCGGTAACGCGCCATGAGCTGGGCGCGCGGCTGGCGCCGGCCAACGTGGAGCGACGCGATGACGACGTCGTAACGCGCAAGCAGCTTGTCGTCGTAATCAAGCCGGCCGTCTGGCGTGATCTCCAGCTCGCAGCCGTGCAACAGCCGGAAATCGGTGCCGTCCTTCGCCAGCGCCTCGTTGAGATCACCGACTATCCGGCGTTGCTTTTCGACGCGCTCGGGGGTGAGGCCGTTGGCGATGGACAGTGACTGAGTGTGGTCGGTCAGCACCTGGTAGCGGAGGCCGCGCTTGCGCGCCTCTCCGGCCATTCGCTCGATCGTGTAGTGACCGTCCGACCAGTCGGAGTGGGTGTGGCTATCGCCCTGCAGGTCGTCTCTCGACACAAGCGTCGGCAGGCGGCCGGCCAGGGCGGCCACGATCTCGCCGCGAACCTCACGCAGCGCGGGATCGATGAAGGGCAGGCCGAGGAACTCGTAAACCTCCGCTTCGGTCGCGAATGTGCGGACGTCAGTTGGGTTCTCAAGCGACGTGAAGCCCTTCTCGGAAAGCGACCAGCCCTTGTCGCGCGCCATCTCGCGCAGACGCACGTTGTGTTCCGCGGATCCCGTGAAGTGAACGAGGTAAGTGCCGGCCGCGCCCCGCGGCATCGTCATCAAATCGACCTGCGGACCGTGCATCATCTGGACGGTCGCGCGCGTCGCGGCCGAGCCAGCGCTGCGCTCGACCCAGGGCAGCTCCTTGAAGTGACCGATCGTCGCCGCTGCATCATCGGTCTCGACCAGCACGTCGATGTCTGCGATCGTTTCGCGGCGGCGGCGCCACGACCCCGCGGGCGTGACTGACAGCACGCCGGGCACGCCTTTGAGGGAGCGCGTGACGCGCTCGACGGCCTCCGCTGCCCGGCCCAGGCGGATGCGCCTGGGCGGCCGCTTGCGCACCTCGATCAGCGCGTCGAGCAGGCGCTGCTCGGTCTTGGCGGTCATGCCTTTGAGCTCGCGCAGCTTGCCCGTGCGGGCCGCGGCCTCGAGCTGCTCGAGCGTCGAGATGTTGGCCTGGCGCCATAGCTCGCCCGCCGTACGCGGGCCAAGGCCGGGCACCTGGAGCAGCGTCACCACTGATGGCGGAACATCCGCCCGCAGCCGCTCGTAATAGCGCAGCCGGCCCGTGTCCGCCAGCTCGGCCAGCTTCTCGTCGATGGCCTTGCCGACGCCGGCCAGGCGGGGTGGATCGCCCGCTCGATAGGCCCGCGCGATGTCGACCGACGAGTGGGCGATGTTGTCCGCCGCGCGGCGATACGCGCCCGTCTTGAACGCGACCTCGCCCTGTATCTCGAGCATGTCGCCGATCTCGTAGAAGATGCGTGCCAGCTCGTCGTTGCCGAGAAGCGGCACTTCGTCGCCGCGTGATGCGCGGGGCCTCTGCTCGTATGGCGGGTCATCCCAGGGGCGCGTCAGCTCCTCGTTGAGGGCCGGCGCCTGCGAGTCGGCTTCGGTCCGCGAGGGCACGTCCATGCGCTTGGGTCGCGGCGGCGCTGAGCGTCGGGCAGGGGGCACGTATTCAGGCTACCTCCGCAGGTGGCCAACGGCATACTGCGCGCGTGGCGGCGTGGCGATTCGAGTACTCACGCGAGCCGGACCTGCCGCCGCTGGCATGGCTTGCGACGGTCGATCGCGGCGTGACTCGCGTGCGCTGCGGCACGTCGGTGCGCTGCACGCCCCAGGGCTTCGTCGAAGGCAGCTGGGTCGGCGCTGAAACGCTTGCGTCGTTGCCAACGTCGACGGCCATCTTCGGATCGGGCATAGTCGCCGACGGCGATGGCTTCGTGGTCGTGCCACCGAGCCATCCCCATGAGCGGCTCTACCTGCACCGACCCGACGAACGCGGACAAAGCTGGCTGGTGTCGAACTCGCTGGTTTGGCTGCTGGTGGCGGCCGATCTCGCGTTGGACCCGGCCATCGCCTACCCGAGCCTGTTCACCGCGGCCAGCGAGTACGTGCGACCGCCGACCGCTGAGATCCCCACCACGACACGCCCGATCACGGCCGCCGTTTACGACAACTTCCGACTCACGGCCGATGGGGCGCTCGTCGCGCAGACGCGGCCCACCGAACGGCCTTTCGAGAGCTACGCCGACTACTCGCTGCGAATCCGCGAGGCGCTGGCTTCAGCGATTGCCAATGCGCCGGGCTACGAGATGGCCGTGTCGCTTTCGTCGGGCTACGACAGCACCGCCGTCGCGGCGATTGCCGCGCCGCTCGGTTGCCGGCGGGCACTGACATTCGCGATGGGCACCTCCGGTCGTGACAGCGGCGCGGCCAGCGCGAAGCGCCTGGGGATGAGCGTCGAGTCGTTTGACCGGCTCGCCTACCTCTCGCGTGACGACCTGCCCGAGGCGGAGTTTCTGGCGAGCGGAATGAGCGGCGAGGACGTCGTGCTGGCGCCCATGGCCGAGTCACTGCGGCGCACCCTTCTGCTCACCGGCAGCGAGGAATTCCTGCTCAAGGGCAGCAATTTCCGGCCCGAGCTGCATCGCGGCGACCTGTCGTGGTGCTCGGTGACTGAGTTCCGCCTGCGGCTCGATTTCGTGCACGTCCCGCTGCTGTTCCTGGGCGCGACGGAGCAGCCCAGCCTGACGCGAATCATCGAGTCCCCCGAGATGGATCCATACCGGGTGAGCGGCCGCTACGACAAGCCGATCCAGCGCCGCCTGGCCGAAGAGGCCGGATTGCCGCGCGGCTCGTTCGCCACGGTCAAGCGCCGCGCCAGTGGGGCAATCCACGTGGACGGCCTCGCGGCCATGTCAGCGGCGAGCGTGGCGTCCGTTCGGGCGTATGCGGCGCGGCGCGGAGAGCCGCTGCCCGCCCAACGACGGCCGCCGCCACGGAGGCTGATCCGCGCCTTATCGCGCGTGGCGAAGCGGCTGGGCATGGAGCCCCTGGCCGATCGCCTTCGCGCGCAGCGCAGATCGTGGATTCATCTCGAGCCGCGCCTGGGATCGCTGCTGCTGCGCTGGTCGGTCGATGTCGTCCGGCCACGCTACGGAGGGTCGCCCGGCATGGAAACGTATGATCGCCGCCGATGAACGGAGCAACAGGCCTGCAGCTGGCAGTCGTCGGCTCGGGCTACGTCGGCCTGGTGACGGCGGCATGCCTGGCCGAGGTGGGCCACACGGTGCGCTGCATCGATCGCGACCGAGCGCGCGTCGCCGAGCTCAACCAGGGCATCGTGCCGTTCCGCGAACCAGGTCTCGACCAGGTGATGACGACCGGCCTGTCGAGCGGCCGGCTGTCGTTCTCGCACGACCTCGGGGCGAGCCACGCCGCTGAGGCAGTGCTGATTGCCGTGGGTACGCTGTCGAGCGACGGCGAGTGGTCGAGCGAGCAGCTCGAAGCCGCCGTGCAACAGGTGGCGGCGGACCCGCTGGCGCCACGCACGATCGTCATCCGCAGCACGCTCGTACCGGGCACGATGGCCCGGCTCGAAGGTCTCGCCCACGCGATCGATGCGAACATCGAGCTTGCCTACAACCCCGAGTTCACGCGCGAAGGCTCCGCGGTGCGCGACTTCATCACGCCCGACCGGACGGTCGTCGGCCTGACGCAACCAGCCGAGCTGAGCCGCGCCGCCGAGGTGCTGGCGCGCACGTATGCGCCGCTCAATGCGCCCCTGGTCGTGACCGAGGCCGCGTCAGCCGAGCTGGTCAAGATAGGCGCCAACGCCTTTCTCGCCCTGAAGGTTGGCTACGCCAACGAGATGGCGCGGCTCGCGTCCGCGACCGGCGCCGACATCAGCAAGGTCCTCGCGACCATAGGGCTCGACCGGCGCATCGGCCGCGACTTCCTGGCGCCGGGGCCGGGCTTTGGCGGATCGTGCCTGCCGTCGCAGGCGCGCGCCCTGCCGCGCGTCGCCGGCGAGCTCGGTGTCAACGTCCCGATCATCGCGGCCATCGAGGGCTCGAACAGGGCGCAGGCGGAGTGGGTGGTTGAGCAGCTTGATCGGATCATGGGTGGCATCTATGGCAAACCGATCGCGCTACTCGGCCTGACCTTCAAGGCAGGCACCGATGACATCCGCGAGTCCAGCGCCGTGGCGCTCGCGAAGAGGCTCGCCCAGGGCGGCGCCAAGCTGGTCGTGCACGATCCGCTCGCCCTGGGAGCTGGCCTCGCGGCGCTCGACCAGGCCGGGTTCGAGGTACGCGGCGAACACGATGTCCAGGGCGCGCTCAGGGGGGCAGCCGCGGTCGTCGTCGCCACTGAGTGGCCGCTTTACGCGGGCATTGACTGGGGCGCGGCCAGGGCCGTGATGGTGGGCGATGTGATCGTCGACGCGCGCGGAATCATCGACCGCACCGCGGCCGCACATGCCGGCCTGCGGCTGATCGTCCATGGCCGGGAGTCGTCCGTGGCCCATCCGGCCACCCAACGCGAATAGCGACAAAGCGGCGGCCCGTGTCCAGGGCAGCACCCGTGCGCGTGCTGGTAATCCATCCACGCGATGCCGTCGCGCCCACCGTCGGCGGCATCCAGACCTTCCTGCACGACTTCATCAAGTACGCGCCGGACGATTTCGACATAACCATCGCTGGGACCACGCGCGATCGCAGGGCGCGACCCATCGGAAGGCGGCGCGAAGTGTCCATCGCCGGCCGCCCGGCAACCGTGCTGCCGCTCGCGCCATCGGGCGGTCTGCCGCGTGACCCACTCGGGTTGCTGGGGGTGGCCTTCGCCCAGCTGCGATTGCGCGTGGCCATGCTCCGTGGCGGCGCCATTCTGCAAGTGCATCGACCCTACCGCCCGGTCTACCTGGCCGGCCATCGTGGGCCGCGCGTCCAGTTCGTTCACGTCGATATTCGCGACTGGCCCGGCCCATCAGCGTGGACCCAGCTGCCGCGGCTGTACCGACAGTTTTCGGATAACGCCCTGCGTGAGATGGCGCGCATCTTCGTTGTGAACGAGCCCGGAGCGGAGATGTTGCGCATTCAGCATCCGGAGATCGCGTCGCGCATCGAGTTTCTGCCCGTCTGGTACGACCCTGAGACGTTTCGTCCGGCCCAGGGTGACGAGCGTCGGCGGTCGCGCGCCGAGCTGCTCGGCGAGCTGACCGCGGGAGCGGCCCAGGCGGACGATGCGTCAGCCGAGCGGCTCATCCTGTTCGCCGGCCGGCTGGACCCGATCAAGGACCCCAATCTTGCGCTCGATGCGTTCGCTGCTCTGACCGGAGATGGTCAGGCTCCGCGCGTGCGCCTCGTCGTCGCGGGCAGCGGGGACATGCGTGACGCGCTCGAGCTTCGCGCGGCCGAACTGGGGCTGACCACGCGCGTCCATTTCCTGGGCGACATCCCGCGGGCGCGCTTGGCCGACATCATGCGCGCGGCCGACGTTTTGCTGCTCACCTCGGTCGCCGAGGGCGGCGGCCCGCGTGTCGTCCTCGAGGCATTGGCATGTGGGCTACCGGTCGTTGCGCCGCCGGTCGGCGAAGTGCGCCGCACCGTCGAGCACATGGCCGATGGCTGGCTCTTCGACGCGCGCGAGCCCGCGGCGGTCGCGACCGGACTCCGCTGGGTGCTTGATCAGCCGCGCGACGTTATCGCCGCCGCTGCGATCCGGGCAGCGGAACCATTCACTGCCGAGCGCGTGCTCAGCGGGGTCTACGACGCCTACCGCCGGCTCGCCGGCAGACCGGAGCCCAATGCAGTGCATGCTGCGGCGGCTGATCGACCATGAGTGGCGCGCGTCGGCCGGACCTTTTCATCATCGGCGCGCCCAAGTCGGGCACGACTTCCCTGTACGAATACCTCTCGGGCCATCCGCAGGTGTACATGTCGCCCAGGAAGGAGCCCTTCTACTTCTGCCCCGACGCGCGCGTCGGGCCACGACCGCGGCTCGAGTATCCAGCCGACGAGGCGCGCTACCTGGAGCTGTTCGCCGGCGCCGGGGACGCGCTGCGGGCCGGCGAGGCGTCAACACGCTACCTGGGCTCGATCGACGCACCGCGGCTGGTGCGCGACTTCTCGCCCGACGCGTACATCGTGGCATCGCTGCGGGAGCCGGTCACGATGTTGCAGGCGCTGCACAGCGAGCGCGTGGTCAACGGCAACGAGGACATCATCGACTTCGCCACGGCCCTTGCCGCGGACGAGGACCGACGTGACGGCCGGAGGCTGCCGCCGGGCGCCAATAGCCGCGGCTCGGTCTATCGCGATGTGGCCAGCTACGCAGATCAGCTCGAGCGCTGGCTTGACGCATTCCCGCGTGAACAAGTGCACGTCATCGTCTTCGACGACCTGGCCAGTGACACAGCGGCGACCTTCAGGACACTGCTCGAGTTCCTGGATGTCGATAGCAGCTACAGGCCGCCGACCTTTGCCATGCACAACAGCCGCTACCGACCGCGGCGCAGCATTCGCGCGTTGACCGATTCGCGAGTAGGGCGCCTCGGCCAGCGGGCACTGCGCGAGCTCATCGGCGAACCGCGCCGGGCGCACCTGGCCCACCGCTTTCGGCAGAGCCGGCTGGCGCGCCTGCCGATCGATCCCAAACCCATCGCGCCGGACGTCCGAGCCGCGTTGCAACGTGACCTCGAGCCGCAGGTAACACGCCTCAACGCGCTGCTCGGGCGCGACCTGGGTGCGCTCTGGTTCGGCGTTCCTGCTGTGCGGCCTGCACCGTAAAGCCGGGTCTGGGGCTCGGCGCGACCTAGGGAGCGAGTCTGCCCGCAAGGGCGGCGCGATAGACCGCGACGGTCTCGGTCGCTGCGCGCGCCCATGAGAACGCGGCCGCGCGCTCGCGGCCTTTTGAAATCAGGGTCGCGCGCAGCTGCTCGTCGCCGATGACCATTGCCAGCCGCTCGGCCAGTGCCGCCTCGTCACCCGGCGGGAACAGCAAGGCCGCATCTGTGCAGATCTCGGGTATGGCGGCGGCATCAGCGGCGATGACCGGACAGCCGGCGCGCATCGCCTCCAGCAGCGGGATGCCGAAGCCCTCGTAGACCGACGGCAGCGCGAGCAGCGTCGCGTGGTGGTAGAGCCACGCGAGCTCGGCGTCGTGCGGGTCACGCACGCGGATGACCCGCGGCTCCCCCAGCGCCGCGGCCGCCACTGATGGCTCATCGTTGTGCGCCGGACCGGCAATTACCAGGTCAGTCTCGGGCAAGTCGAGTGCGCGGAAGGCGCGCACGAGCCCGGCCACGGACTTGTGGCGCTGGGTGGCACCGACGAACAGCACGAATGGACGGCCGCGGATCTGCGACGGCTCGAGCTGGGCCTGGTCGGCGTCCAGTCCAGCGCCGTGGGCCACTACTTCGGTCCGCGCCGCCGCGTGCGCGTCGAGCGCCGCGATCCGCCCTGCGGCGAAATGCGATGGAGCGATGATCCGCGTCGCGCGGCGGACCTGGTCACGCAGCACCCAGCGCCGGTAGCGCAGCTGGAGCGGGCCGAACGCGTCGGGCTGGTCGACCTCGGCCGTATCGTGGACCGTCACCACCAGCGGTAGATGGCCGGTGGATATGACCGGTATCCGGTCGGGCACGTGGATGAGGTCGGCGCGCAGCGTTCGCGCGAGCCGGCCGACGCCGTAGGCGTGCCACACATTGCGCAGGCCGCGCCGCGCGCCCACGCGAACCACGGCGAGCTCGACACCGGCTGACGCCAGCCTCGCGTAGTAGTCGCGGTGCCACGGCGCGACCGCGACCGTCACTACTGCCTCTCCGGAGCGCGCGACATGTTCGGTCAGCTCGGCCACGTAGCGGCCGATGCCGCGCGGGTGCGAAGGCCCGAGAACGGCGTCAACCAGGACGCGCACCTCGCGCCCGCCGCGCGTCAGTGGAGGAGGAGCGCGCTGCGGCCAGGCCCCGCGACGTAACCGACGATCTCGCCAGTGGCGCGCGCGCCGTAGAGCCACGCGATGGCCGGCAGCTCGAGCAGGAATCTTGCCCGGTAGTGGCGGCGCTGCGCCAGCCACAGCCCCAATCGAACCGTTAGCACCAACGGCGATAGCGGCGTCGCCACGATGCGTGCCATCTCGGCCCGATTCATACGCTGGCGCCGGCCCCCCGCGCCCATTCGACCCGCGTGGTAAAGCAGCCGAGTGGCGGCCCACGCGCTCAAGCGCTGTTCGTGCTCACAGCTGATGCGATCGTCGACCAGCAGCGTCGCCCCGGCACGCGCCAGCTCGCGCTGGAAGACCGCGTCGTTGACGCCGACCCCGGCAAGCGGTTTGACCTTCCTTATGACATCGCGCTTGTAGGAGACGTTCGTCAACCCGATGACGCCGACCCGCTGCGCCCGCCCCAGTGGCGGTACCTCGCGGTCGTGGCCGCAGAAGAAGTCCGCCCACTCAACATACGAGCGCGACACGCCGTTTTCGACCGCGCCGCCGATGGCGGCAGCCTCGGGCTGCTCGGCGTGGCACTCGAGGATCGCGCGGGCCCAACCGACAGCCACGCGCGTGTGGTCCTCGGACACGGCGACGATCGCTCCTTGCGCCTCCGGGTAACCCAGGGCGCGCAGCGCCGTTACCGATTCGCCGGGGTGGCTGATCCAGCGCGTATTCGGACCCAGGACGTCGGCATCTGGTGCCGGACGACCGCTCCCATCGACCACCACCAGCTCGCCGCCAACTGAGTCGACCTCGCGTCGATGGTGGGCGAAATATGGCTCATACCCAGGCCAGCCAGTGCGCGTCGGGACGACTACCGACAGCGGCGGTACGGTCTCGATGTCGCTCAATCGAAGCCGCTTGCGCTGTCACCCACGCCGGCGACATAACCGACCAGCTCGGCTACCACACGCACGCCGAGGAAGCCGACGATGTACGGCGCCGCCGCAAGTGCGCGACCGCGGTGGTAGCGCCGCGCGGCCACCTGGCGGGCGATCACGGCGGTGTAGACGACGGGCAGGACCGGCGTCAGCGCGATGCGCAGTAGTGATCGCGGTGTGAGCTTCTCGCGGCGCATCGCGGCGCCCGCGCGCGCGGCGTGCCACGTGCGCGACACAGACTTGCGGATCCCACCCGATTGGACGTGGCTGCAGCGCAGCCGGTCGTCGATCAAGACGCTCTCGCCACTTTGCGAAAGCTGACGCTGGTGGTAGGCCTCGTTGACGCCGAGCTCGCCGATTGAGGTCATGCCCTCGATCGCGCGGCGCTTGTACGTCACGCAGGTGAGGCCGGCGGCCTCCACCTGGCGGCCCTGGCCGACACCGGGCATGTCCCAAACATGGCCGACGAAGAAGTTCGCCCAGTCGTTGAGCGCTTCCTGCGAACCGTTCTCGACAACCGCGCCGATCACCGCCGCATCCGGGTACTCGCGATGCAGCTCGAGCGCCGTCTTGCCCCAGTCAGGGTCGAGGACGCAGTGGTCCTCGGTGTGGGCAACGATTGGCGCGCGGGTCACCGGGTAGCTCTGCGTGCGCAGCACGAAGACGCCCGCCCCGGGCGCCGATAGCCAGGTCACGGATGGGCCCACATCGTCGGCCGATGGCGGGGGGTTGCCGCTGCTGTCGGCGACGATCAACTCACCGCCAACGGCCTCGATTGCGGCGCGGTGGGTTTCGAAAACCGCGCGATAGTCGGGCCAGCCGTGCGTCGTGGCAACGATCAGCGACAGCGTCGGATCAGCCACGGTGGCGGTGGGGGCCTCAGTCATGGGCGCGAATTCTATTGACTAGTGCCGAGCCGCGAGGCTAGGCCGCTTCCAGCGACACGTCGCCGCGCATGAGCCGCAACGACCGATCAACCTGCGCGCGCTCGAAGACCAGCATGAGCAGCCCGTAAGCAGCGACGGCCACGATCCCCGAGATCACCAATCCGATGAGTCCGGGGACGACCAGCAGGCTGACCGCGGCGCAGATTCCGGCGGCCCCGGCGATGGTGTAGATGCGCATTAGGCGCAACCACGGGAAAGGCGCGAGGGCATGCGTCGCCCAGGCGAAGCCGAACAGCTGGACCAGGGCGTAAACCACGAAGCCGATGCCACCGCCGACGAGGCCCAGGGCGATGACCAGCAGCGGAAAGACGGCGAAGATGACCACGAGCGAAACGATGGTCCAAACGAGGATCGGTCGGGCCATGCCCATCGAGAACGCGATGACTCGCATGAAGCCTGTCGGCATGCCGATGAGCACGGAAAGGGCGGTGAGCTGGAACACCGGGGCCGCCGGCAACCAGGTGGCCGAGAAAGCCACCTCGACCAGTGTCGGTGCCACGCAGATCGCCCAGCCAAGCACCAGGCCGAAGATCACTGCGGTCGTCTCGACCACGTGGACCAGCGCCAGGGCGCGTCGCTCGGCGTCACCCTGAAGGCGGCTGAATGCGGGAAACGCGACCCGCCCGATGATCTCGTCGATACCGCCCAGCAGCCGGCCGAAGCGCTGGCCGAAGTTGAGGTAGCCGATCGCGCTGACTCCCCCCGCAAGACCGCCAAAGATCGGTACGACCGCGTCGCGGAAGATGGCCAGGATGTGTGACGCCTGGAAGGTCAGGCTGAAGCCCAGGAGGCCACGCAGCGCCACGCGGTCGAGGCCGATGTGCGGTCGCTGGCCCCAGGCCGCGTAGGTCAGCACCGTGCCCAGGCCGAACTGCGCGAGCAGCGCGAGTACGAACGACCAAACGCCGGCGCCCGATAGCGCAAGACCCACGGCCACGACGAGATAGGCGAGCTGCTGCATCACCTCGATTGCGGCGAGCGGCCCGAAGCGCAGGACGCGGCTCATCATCGCCACGGGCACCGAGCGCACCTGGTTCAGATAGATGGCAAGGGCCGCGACCCGGATCATCCACTCAGCGTCGGCTGGCATGCCCGGCCCGGCGAGCTGGATGAGCGGCGCCGAGAGCCACACAATGGCCAGCAGGACCAGCCACATGATCTGCTGGGCGGTGAACACCGTGGCCTGGTCACGCTCGGTGGGCGTATCGCGGCGCTGGATGAGCGTCGCTCCCAGTCCAAGGTCGCCGAATGGCGAGAGCGCGCTCGTCAGCAGCACGATGACCGCGAACGCGCCGAAATCGGCCGGCGCCAGGATGCGCGCCAGGATGACCGTGCTGACCAGGCTGATGACGCGCAACAGCCCCGTGCGCAGCGCCAGTTGGATGACCGCGGCGCGTCCGCGCTGGCCTATCGTGCCGAGCTCCGCGGCCTGCTCGAGGTCGGGCAGCTCGACCTCAGGCGTTTGGGCGGTCACGCGGCCGATGATAGGCGGCGACCCCTGCTAGCCTCCCGCCGATGCGCCTGGTGATCGACATGACCGTGGCCGGCCAGGCGCCACACGCGGGCACGGCCCGTTACGCCCGCGAGGTTCTCGCGGCGATGAGCGCGGCCCCGCCACCTGGCGGGCGGCTGATCCCGGTGAGCGGCTGGCCGCGTTGGCGGACCGCCGAGCGGCTCCGGCCGCTGCGCCGCGTGGCCAACCTCGGCATCGACGTTGGTTGGCTGACGGCAGGCGCCCTGGCGGCGGCCGTGCGGCATCGCGCCGACGCCTGGTTCGGGCCGGCCAACGTCCTGCCACCGACCCTGCCGCGGCCCATGATCGTGACCATCCACGATCTCAACTTCCTGACCGTGCCCGGCACCTACGACCGCGGCTACACGAGGTACGCGACGCGCGCGTTTCGGCTTTCGGCGCGGCGCGCGGCGCGGGTGGTCACCGGCTCGAATGCGTCGCGCGACGAGGTGGTGGCGCGACTCGGCGTCGATCCTGCGCGGGTCGCGGTCGTGTATCCGGGCGCCGACCACCTGGGCAGCATCGAACCGGCGGCGAGGGACCTTGATCTGCCCGAGCGCTATGC
>JAXDLE010000180.1:0-8225 GCA_034666725.1 Chloroflexota bacterium | reverse complement strand
GGTCGCGCACCTACCCCTCTCAGTTGAATGCGCCAGAGAGTTGGCTGGCGAGGAAGGATTCGAACCTTCAATCCCCTGATCCAGAGTCAGGTGCCTTACCGTTTGGCCACTCGCCAGTGACGCGCCGAAGTTTAGCCGACGACTCGCGCCGGACCGTTCCGGCGTGCGTTGCAACCGTGCCGCAAGGAGAGCAGCGGGCCACCGACTGACCGTGACGGAGGCGCATTGCGTACGGTCGGGGCCCAGATCACCGACTGAGACTGAAGGAGGCCAGCCTTGGACGTACTTACCCTGCTCCGCGAGGACCACGACCGCGTGAAGCGCCTGCTCGAGGAAGGCGACAAGACGACCGAACGTGGCGAGAAGACTCGGACCGAGCTGTTCGCCCGACTGAAGGCGATGCTCACGGCCCACGAGGCGATGGAAGAGGAGATCCTGTACCCGGCGCTGAAGGCGCATCCGAAGGCCAAGGAGCTCACGCTCGAGGCCTACGAGGAGCATCACGTCGTTGACATGGTGCTCGAGGAGCTCGAGAAGACGCCCGTCGACGACGAGCAATGGGGCGCCAAGTTCACCGTCGCCAAGGAAAACATCGAGCACCACATCGAGGAGGAAGAGGGCGAGATGTTCCGCAACATCCGCGAGATCTTCTCGACCGACGAGCGCGAGGCCATGGCCGCCAAGATGGCTGAGATCCAGTCGCTCGCCAAGCAGGTCGAGAGCGCCGAGCGCTGACCTGCCGGCGGGCCACTAGGGCGCGGTGTCGGGTTCCAGCACCGGTAGGGTGAAGCCGAACTCGGCACCGCCTTCGGGCCGGTCCACGGCCCAGATCTGGCCACCCATCGCCTCCACCAGCTGGTGTGAGACGAACAGGCCGATACCCGCGCCGCCCGGGACGCCACGTGCGCTGGGACTGCGGTAGAACAATTCGAAGAGTCGAGCGGGCTCCTCGCCATCCAGCCCTTCTCCGTGATCCTTCACGCGCACCGCGACCGTGCCGTCCACTTGCTCGGCCTGGACATCGATGCCCTTCTCGGCGCCGCGCCCGTAGCGCAGCGCGTTGGTCAGGAAGTTGCGCACGACCTGTTCGATGTAAGTGGCGTCGCCGCGCACCGCCGGAAGCCGAGGCTCCAGCTGCAGGCTGATATGCGCACCACCCCAGCGGGCGGGCGATCCGGCGACGATCGACGTGAGCAGATGCTGGAGCAGAACCGGCTCCTCGCCGGTCTCCACGATTCCGCGCTCGACGCGGGTCATCACGAGGAGGTCCTCAACGAGCCGGACCAGCCGCTGCGCCTCGACGCGAATATCGCTGATCACCTCCGTGCGCCGCGCGCGGTCGAGGCCGCGTTCGAGCAGCTCGCTGCCGCCGTAGATCGTGGTGATTGGCGTACGTAGCTCGTGTGAGAGCACGCCCAGGAATGCCTCGCGCGCGGCCCGGGCAGCGCGCGCCTGGGTAACGTCCCGCAACACCACGACCGTGGGCGGACCCGAGGGCTCGGCGCCGTCGGTCTGCGCGTCGGCGGCAGCGCCGTAACGGCGCAACTCGAACCAGCGTTCCCCACCGTCGGCCGCGACCTCGACGCCCTCGTCGGCGCGGCTGGTCTCCGGCTGCGGTCCACCCGGGAGCGGCGTAAGGCGCTGCCAGAGTTCGTCAAGCGTCACAGGCAGCGTGCGCTCGAAGATTCCCGCGGCGGCGCGGTTCCCAAGGCGAAGCTTGCCGCCCCCGTCGTACACGATGACTGCCTCTTCGAGCGCGGCCATCACCGTGTCGAGCTGAGCGCGGCGGTCGTTCGCAGTCTGGTAGAGCTGGGCGTTCTCCAGGGCGACACCGGCGCGGAGGCCAAGCTCTTTCGCGAGGACGATGTCGCGCTCGCCAAGGCGCCGACCAGACTCGGCCATGACCAGGCTCAACGCGCCTATCGCTCCATGGCGGCCCATCAGCGGCACGATCACGTACGACGAGTTACTCAAGTCCAACCGATCGACGAGTTCTTTTTGCTCGCCTTCGAGGTTGGCCGCGTCGATCAGCTCCTGGGTGATGACGCCCTGCTCGAGCGTGCCCTCGCGGATGACACGCGGCGCACCCGTAGGAGCATCCGGCCGAACCGGGTTCAGTTCGCGCAGTCGCAGCGCCGCATCGACCTTAGTCGGGTCACTGTGAACCAGCGCGACGTGGGCGATCGACCCATCAGGAGCCAAAAGGTCCACGTTGCAATAGTCCCCGAGAAGCGGCACCGCGAGGTCGGCCAGCTGGCGCGCCGCTTCAGCGATATCGAGCGTGCTCGATAGTGCCGTCGTCGCGTCGACCATGAACTGCTGGGTCTGGCTCGCCCAAAGGTCGGAAGTGACGTCGCGGAAGGTGGTGATGACATGGGTGACGCGGCCGCCTGCGTCGCGAATGGGCATGCTTTGCACCGATGACCAGCGCCGCTCGCCGTCTGGCTTGACGCGAAAGCCGAGGATCATTTCAGGCGGCTCCTCGCCCGCCAGCGCGCGCCGGCTGGGCAGGTCCCCGTCCCTCAGCGGCTCACCGGCTTCATTGGACATCTCGAATCGTTGGATGATCTCGCGGCTTGGCGTGGCCATCATCTCGGCCGCAGTGGCGAATCCGGACAGCCGGGCTGCCGCGTCGTTGGCGAAGAGCAGACCAGTGGGCGTGATCACCGTGATGCCCTCGTTGATGCTGCCGACGATCGCCGCCAGCTGGTCACGCGAGGTGCGCAGCTCTTCATCGATACGCTCGCGCTCGACCGCGGCGCCTATGACGTTCGCGACTGCCTGCAGGAAGTTCGCCTCGTCGCGGGTGAAGCGGCCAAGGCGCACGGTGTAAGCGGATAGCGCCCCGAACGGTTTGGCGGCCGCGCCGACGCGCACGCTCATGCCGGCCTGCGCACCATGCTCGGCGACGGCCGGCCAGACCTTGAAGCGCTTCTCCGCGGCGAGGTCGGGAACGATGACCGGTCCGCCGGTGGCGATGGTGTAGCCCGACTGCGTGTTCTCGATCGAGTAGACGTTGAGCTCGCCGACAACGCCCGGCCGCCAACCAACGCCTTCGATCATATGGAGCGTGTCACCATCGGCCGACAGCTCGAGCAGGGCTACGAGCTCCGTGTCAAGCACCTGGCCGATGAGGGCGCACACGTCCTTGAACAGCTCGGCCAGGGGCCGGTTGGACAACGCGAGCTGGCCGATATGCGCCAGCGTTGCCTGCTGGGCGACGAGCTGCTCAGTAGATGAGCGGGGCAGGGGCTCATGACGCGTCGCCAGAGTCGGCGCCTTCGCGCGGACAGTGCCTGGTGACTTGGGCTCCGAACGGGTTCCCCTCGCCATCTGACGGCCGAGCATATCGGCGCTCTCACGGCGGGGCTATGCACGCGGCATAACAGTTTGAGACGCAAGGACGACATGACCACGCTCCACGAGCGGGGTCACGGAGGACGCGCAGCAGAGCGCGTGAGCAGCTCTGCGGAGTCAGAACATTCCATAAGGCCGTTCGATCGAGGGCGTCAGGCCAGGTCAGGTAGCTCCTGCTCCAAGGTGAGCGCCGGCGCGAAGAGGTCGCCGCGTTTCTTGATCCGCGGTAGCACGGTGCGGATGTCCCACTTGTCGGGCCGCAGGCTGGGATCGTCCAACTCGTCCCAGGAAAGAGGTGTCGAGACGGCAGCGTTGGCGACCGGCCGCACGGCGTACGGTGCGACGAGCGTCTTGTTGACCGCGTTCTGCGTGAAGTCGAGTCGCGCCAGGCCTCGGCGCGAACGCTTGGCCCACTCCCAGCTGATCAGTTGCGGCGCTGCCGCCCCGACCGCGCGCGAAAGTGCCTCGACCCAGTCGCTGGTCTCGCGGTACGTATAGCCCGGCCGGACCGGCACCCAGATCTGAATGCCGCGCTTGCCGGTGGTCTTGGGCAGGCCGATCACCCCCAGGTGGTCGAGCGCAGCGCGGTACAGCCGGGCCAGCGTGAGGATGTCGGCGAAGGTCGTCTCCTCGCCCGGGTCGATGTCGATCAGCGCGAATGTCGGATTGCGATACGACTCGGTTCGCGATGTCCACGGATGCAGGTCGATCGTCGCGTGGTTGGCGAGCCAGGCCATGGTCGCTACTTGGTCGGCGACGAGGTACGTGTGGCTCTCGCTCGAACCGGCTTCCGGATAGTCCCAGCGGGCGATCCAGTCGGGCGCCCAATCGGGAATCTGCTTCTGCCAGAAGGTGTGGCCGTTCACCCCATCCGGCCAGCGCGACAGGTTGAGCGCTCGCCCCGCCAGGTGTGGCAGCAGCACTGGCGCGACCTCGACGTAGTAGCGGATCAGGTCACGCTTGGTGAAACCCGGCTCGGGGAAGAGGACCTTGTCGAGGTTGGTGAGGTTGACCGACTCACCACCGACTTCCCAATTCCCATCCTTCCTCATCGCCTCGAGCGCAGCCATCTCCGACTTGGTTGCGCCTTGGGGTTTTTGCTCCTCCGCCCGAGGCGGATCCGACTTCGACGGGGCCAGCCGACCCTTACTCGCTGAAGACTTGGTTGCCTTACCGCCTGCCCGTGCCTTCTGCTTGACCTCCGACTCAGCCGCTTTGACGGCTGGGCCGGTCGCGATCCCGACCTCGCGCCGGACCGACTTGGGGTCTTTGCCGATCTCGAGGCCCTTGTATGCCGACTGGCGCAGCAGCCCGTCATCGGTCCACTCGCTGAACTCGACGCGGACCACCAGGCGCGGCTCCGACCAGCGCGCGCCGCGGATGCGCGGTGCGTTCGGCGCGACGGGTGCATCGACGGCATGGTCGTCGAGCTCCTTCTTCAGCTGGCGGATGGTCTTGTTGCCGAGGCCGCTGCCGACCTCGCCCACGTAGCTCCACTCGTTGCCATCGCGGACCGCGAGGATGAGTGAGCCGAGGTCCGCGCGGGCGCCTTTGCCGAGCTCGTAGCCGATCACCACGACTTCCTGCTCGCGCCGGATCTTGATCTTGAGCCACGCTTTGCTGCGCTTGCCGACCTCGTAGCGGCTGGTGCGCAGCTTGGCGATCAACCCCTCGAGGCCCTGCTGGCGGACCACCTCGTAGAACTGCTTGCCTTCATCGAAATGCGCCGCGTAGCGAACCGACTCGTGGTCGCGCAGGAGTGAGCGCAGCAGTCGCTTGCGCGCCTCGAGCGGCACATCGGTGAGCAGCCGGCCATCGTGGTAGAGGATGTCGAAGACGTAGTAGACGACCGGCGCCACGAAACCGTCGTCAGGCTCTTTGGCCGCGGCTGATTTGCCGCCGCGCGACGATTTTGCCGGCGGCACGGGGCGCGGGCCGAAGCGGCCCATGCCGGCGCGGTCCTGGAGCAGCGAGAACGTCGGCTTGCCCTCACGGTCGAGGGCGACTACTTCGCCATCGACGATCGCCTGGTCAGCCTTGATCCACGTCGGCTTGGCGGCTGCGAGGTCGGGGAAGTAGCGCGCGGCGTCCTGCTGGTTGCGCGTCCACAGCTTGACCTTGCCCTTGTCGACGACAGCCTCGATGCGGTATCCGTCGAGCTTGAGCTCGAAGATCCAGTCGGGGTCGTCGAAGGGGCCGCCGGCGAGCGTTGCCGCCATCGGATCGATGAAGTTGGGCAGCTTGGCCGTACGCGCTCCGGACAGATCGATTGCGGCCTCGGCTGCCGGTGCGCTCGAGTCCCAGACCGCGTCGCGACCGGCCTTGACCTCGTCGTTCGTACGCCCGGTCTTGACTGAGCGCGGCAGCGCGTCGACATCCCACGCCGTGTCGGCGAACTCATCCTTCTTGTGGATCAGCAGCCAGTCGTCCTGGCCGGCGTTGTAGCCACGTGTCCTGACGATCGTGAAGCGGCCGTGGAGCTTCTCACCATCGAGTCGGAACTTGAGCTCGCCTTGGGCCACGGCCTTGCCGGGGTCGTCGGTTTCCTCGGGCTCGAACGTGCCCCAGTCCCAGACGATGACGTCGCCGCCGCCGTACTCGCCCTTGGGGATCACGCCCTCGAAGTCGAAGTAGTCGAGCGGGTGATCCTCGACGTGGACCGCCATGCGCCGTTCGGCCGGATTGAGCGATGGACCGCGCGGCACTGCCCATGACACGAGCACACCGTCGATCTCGAGCCTGAAGTCGTAGTGCAGGCGCGTCGCACGGTGACGCTGGACCACGTAACGCCGCGAGCCTCGTGGCGGCGCACCCACCTCACCGGCGGGTTCGGGGGTCTTGCGAAAGTCGCGCTTCTTCTTGTAGGTGTCGAGCGACATGGCGCCGCTCAGGTTACGGCGTCAGCCGCCGCGAATCAGATGCGCGCCTTCTCCGGCGGCCACGCGATGGTGAGGAGCAGCGCGCAGTCGCTGTCGGCGCGGATCACCCACGGCTGACCGCGATCGATTACGGCGATCTCGGCCGGCTGCAAATGTGCCTCGGCACCATCAATCTCGAGCGTTGCCGTGCCGTCGACGACCTGCACCGTCGTCCGCGCGTCGCCATCCTGCTCGTCGAGCGCCGCGCCTTCGCGCAGAACGGTCAGCATCACGCGCAGGTCGGTTTCCTTGGCCAGGGTGCGTGAGTTGCGGTCGCCCTCACGGTACTCGGGCTCGAGACGCAGCGAGTCGGCCTCGACTTCCATCGAGAAGCGCATCAACGGCTCGATCATCGTCCGTGCGCCGCGTGTGTCGCTGCCGCCCGGGCTGCCGTAGGAGCCGTGATCCCGATCGATGGCGCTGGCACTGAAGGCCATGACCCTGTCGGTCATCACGCCATAGCCGACTATCCGATTGCGCATGCTCACATCTCCGCCGGTGTTACAACCGGATCCGGCACGGTCAAATCGCCTTCGTCGGCCACCTCGTCACCGAGGTTGGCTGGGTCACGCCCAACCCGCAGCCCGACCGGTCCGCCCTCTTCGCCGAGCCGGCGCAGGTCGCCCGAGTCGGGATCGTCGTCAGTGCCGGGCTGGTGGGAACCCTCACCCGGCTCGCCAGGAAGTGTGCGCTGTTCGTCCATGGCGGAAGCGTCGTGGGCGGGCAGTTGCGTGCAGGCTCAAGCGCCTTGGGTCGGTGCCTGTCAGGTGCCTTTCAACTCGGGCTCGGCGTCAGGCGGAGCGGCCGGCGAGAGCGGGATGGTCTCGGAGCGTGCCTGGAGACGCTCGACCATGACCAGCAGCACGGCTACAAGAGGAACGCTGATGAAAGCGCCGGGCACGCCGGCGATTGCCGCCCCTGCGAGGATGCTCACGAATACCAGGAACGGCGGGACGCCGATCGTGTTGCGCATCACCAGCGGCATGAGCACGTTGCCCTCGACAATCTGGATGACCACGTACACCACAGCCACGAGGATGACGACTTCGATCCGCCCCGTGATTGCAGCGACAAGCAACGCGGGCACGGCGCCCAGCGCCGGACCGATGAGCGGGATCGCCTCCGCCAGGCCGGCGATGAGGCCCAGGATGAGCGCACCGTCGAGGCCGATCAGGAAATAGGCGATCGTGGTCGCGACGCCGACCGAGCCCATCAGGATCAGCTGGCCGCGTACCCATCCGCCGAGTCGCAGCTCCATCTCGTTCCACGCCATGCGCGCACCTGCGCGACGCTCGGCGGGAAGCAGCGCGAGCGCGAAGCGCTGCAGCCGCGCCCGCTCGGTCAGCCAGAAATAGACGAGGCTGAGGACGGCGAGGACGCTGATGACGATCTCAGCGAATGTAAGGCCCAGCGCGATCAGCTGGTCGGGCTCGGGAGCGCTGCTGGTCGCCGGGACGAGCACTCGCTGGACGGTGTCCACCAGCCCGACAAGGCTCACCGAGAGCGCATGCGGCTCGATGGTGCGCGCCCAGTCTCGCGTGGAATCGAGCAGCGGCGTGACGCGCGTGCCGAACTCGCCCAGCTGCGTCACCGCGCTCGGGATGACCAGCAGCGCGAGACCAGCGACGGCGCCGAAGAAGGCTGCATAGACGGCCAGAAGCGTCGCGCCGCGGCCCAGCGGGCTGCGCGTCCTCACTCCATGAACGAGCGGCTCCAGCCCAGAGGCGAGCAGGACGGCGATGAAGACGAGCACCAGCACCTTGGCCGCGAACAGCATGCCGTAGAGCACGATCGCCGCGAGCGCAACGCCGAATGTCAGCGCTGCGCCCATCACGAACCAGCGGTACGCGTCGGCTCTCATTAGTCGCGCAGCCTACGCACCCGCGCTCGTCGTGGCGACTCCAACCGGGCCCCGCAAAATGCAATAACCATTTCAATTTGTAATGTCTT
>JAXDLE010000179.1:0-13394 GCA_034666725.1 Chloroflexota bacterium | reverse complement strand
TGTACGTTGACGGCTTCGCCTACGTTATGGCAGACGAGTACAGCTACTCGGAAGGTCGTCAGGTGGGTGTCTACGCAAGCAACTGGCAGATCGCGGTCAGATCGTTCCACACGCGGCTGCTCGCACCCTGAACCACTGGCAGGCCTTCGCCGTTGTTCGGCGCATTACGAGTGGCTTATTCTCGGTCTCTCAGTTGGCGCGAAGCGAGGGAAGTGAGGGCTAGCTTTGGTTACTCAGGAGATTTCGCACGACCAGATCAAGTGTCCCAGGTGCGGCATGGGGAACATACCTGGTGCGGTGTTCTGTGCAACGTGTGGCAACAGGTTGAGCGGATCGATGCAGCCACCAGTAGCAGCGCCCACCGCCGGACAGTCTCTCGCACCCGCCTCGGCGGCCGTCGGCAGCGCTGTCGAGTGGATCAAGCGAGGTGGCGACAAAGCCGGCGATGAGTATGTGGCGGATCGTCGCTTTCCGGGCCTGCAGGCGACTGCGGGGCTACTCAAGATCCTCGCTGCCGCGACGCTCTTGTGGGGGGTGCTCGGAGTCCTCGGCGCGGTGAACACGTTCCATACCGAATGGAATTTCAACCCGCTGGACCCGTTCGGGTTTGCCATGATTTTCGCCCTGGGCGGTCCGATTGTGGCCGCAGCACTGCTTTGGACATTGAGCGGGGCAATTCTGGTGCTGCTTGATATCGAGGCCGGTGTCAGACGGATGAGATAGCCGGTCATCGATGGCGGTCACATTGGGAGGCTCAGAAGAGGACATGACGCAGTCCAGTGCGTGCTCAAACTGCGGAGCTGGTTTCGTCGGCGATGCCGCGTTTTGCGTCCAATGCGGCGCCCCACGTCATGTCATCTACACCGCGGAGCCCGCGGCCGTTGGCACGCCACGAACCGAGTCTCGCACTTGGCTGCGCTCAGGTTTGGCACTGGTGATCGTGGCCGCGTTGGTCATCGGAGCATACGCAGCATTTACGTGGTTGACCCCTCCGGACCAACCCGCGGGCAGCCTTCCGACGAACGGCACACTGAACGGCAGATTGCGCAACCCTGGCGATGTGCACCGCTACGTGTTCAACGGCCAAGCGGGAACGAGAACTACGATCGAAGTTCGGGGCAATGACGATCTCGAACCCACGGTCGGGCTTATCGGAGCCGATTTCGAACCCGGTTTGACCCCGTTTGAGAGTCAAACCGGTTTGACGCGAATCACCTGGTTCAACGCTGAAGCCAAGGAGTACCGCGTCCGAATCGCCGGTGCGAATACCAGTAAGGGGACATACGGCGTCACCGTCACAACTTCGGCACCCGGCTCGATTGCGCCCGGGCAGAACGTCGTGCTCAGCTTTCCGTTCGGTTCATCAGCTGCGGAATACCAGTTTGACGGAGCGTCGGGTCAGCGCGCGACCCTGATTCTTGATCCCGACGGAACCGCAGCGGGCGTCTCTCGGAGCATATCCGTAGTTGACGCGGCCGGCGAGTACGTCACGGGCGACAGCAATAGTGAAGAAGGGTCGCTCGTTGTCGATTGGTTGATCCCGCAGGACGGCCACTACATTGTGACTGCAGACATCAGCCAAGAGGCAGCTGACGAACACGAGCTGCTATTGGATCTCGCTGACCCAGCACCTATTGGTGTGGATTCGATCGCAGATGGCGAGATCGTTACCCGATCGCCGGTAGTGGATTACGTGTTCACTGTCACCGAACGTGGCCTATATGGCGCGGAAATTGATACCGCTGACGCTCTTTCCGCGGAGATCGTAATAGCGGATTCCAACGACGAGTACATCGTGGGTAACTACGACACCGGCACCATCACCACCGGCTACGCGAGTCTTGAACCAGGTGAGTATCACCTTGTTGTTCGGTCTATGTACGACAGCTCAGGGTCGTTTTCCTTGACGTTGACCAACCCTGAATCCGGTACGCTGCCCAGCGGCACCAGCACCGGTCACTTGGCCACACACGACCTTGTGTCCTACACGGTCATACTCGATCCAAATCGATATTTCAGCTTCTCGCTGAATGCATCCGGAACCGGAACTCTCGACCCAACGCTGCGACTCGTGGACGAGTATGGAAACCAAGCGTGCTACGTGGACGACTACCCGGGCGCCTACCATGATTCGCGGCTGATCAGCTACGACAACTGTTACATCTCGATCGGAGGTCTCTACTACCTGCAGCTTGCGCCCTTAGGAGACTCCAGTGGCGACTACGTCCTGATCGTTGACATGTAGGTCACATTGGCGCCGCCAGCGCCCGACGCGCTGGATGTACCTGCGAGCCCGCCGGGCAGTTCGACACGCAGCGGCAGCGCCTCCGTCTCGAGGAGCGATGGGTCTAGGGCCATCGCAGAGCTGCGAGTGCCTGGGGGATGACCGCGCCGAGAAGCCGTCGTAAGGGCTGTGGCAGGCTAGGCGGAAGCGCATCGCATCGTCGATGAACTGGGGAACGAGTGTTGGAAGGTGGATTACCGGCGGGCTGGAGTTACCGGGCGGTCATGACCGTGGAGTACACGATCTGGTAGTCGGAGCAGCCGTAGTAGTAGCCGGTGTCGGTCGCATACCCGGTGAGGACCATCTCGCCCTGCATCTCGGTGATACGGCCGTAACTGTCCCAAGCTGTCGGATAAACGGAGACCGTTTGGTCAACGTCGTAACCGCCGGGGACATCCCCGCACTTCCTCCCGGTGACATAGTTCGTTGGGCCAGTGACCCAGGTATAACCATCCCAGAGGAACGTGTGGTCGGCTCCCGAGACGTAGAAGGCAGCCGTGCAGTCACTGGCGTTCACGCACTCGTAGTAAGTCAATGAGTAGTCCCGGGGAACTTGATACTCGTAGTGGTCCGTGGAGCCGTACTCGAAGTGATCGTAGGTGTGGAGCACCACCCAAGTCCCGCTCGCTAGCAGGGGCGCACCCGGAACCGATGGAGCTGTCGGCGCTGGAGTTGCAGCCAACCAGGTGACCTGCACCTGATCCTGCGAGGTCGTCGGGCCGCCAGCAGGTCCGATGGTGGCGACATATGTTGTTACATGGAAGTCATCCCAGGCACCTTTGAATGAGCATCCCGCCGCCGAGTCCAGAAGGCAAGAAAAGACCTTCCCTGTCTCGCTGCTGTAGACCTGCGTAACGAGACCAGCGGCGGTGGCGTCAGCAAAGGGCCCGTTCAGAGTCACGTGGATCGTGACCTGCGTGCCCGCCTCGAGCGTCGTAGACGGCGTCGCAGCGATAAATATCTGCCAAGGAAACGGTGGGGCGGTAACCACCGGAAATGTGGCCAGGGGCGTCTGGGTCGGAATCAGGGTAGGCAGTTCCGCAGGGGACGTGGAGACAACGCCGGTGCCAGGATTGGCGATTGCCGGTGGCGATTGGGTGGGTCGGTCGGTCGGGCCCGGCCGTGCTGACAAGGCGAGCCCGGCAACCGCCCCGAGTCCCACTATGAGCGCCAAGAACACGACCCCCAGTCCGATAGACAATGACCGATAGCTGCGACCCGAGTTGTAGGGCCGGTCGTTTCGAACGAACCCGCGGGCTGCCGGCGGAACCGTCCCCGCCGCGAGTGTTTGGCGCTGAACAAACGCGCCGGCGGCCGCTTGGCTGAGAGCATCGGCAAACTCTTCTGTCGTTCGAAACCTGGCCTCAGGCTCTTTGGCCATGGCCCGCGTGAGGACCCACGAGACCGACTCGGGAAGATCATGCCGAACGGCCGAGAGCATTGGCGGCGGGGTGTAGAGATGTGCGCTGATGAGCGCGACCTCACTTTCGCGCTTGAAAGGAGGCGCTCCGGCCAGCATCTGGTAGGCCGTGCATGCGAGCGCGTACTGATCCGCACGGCCGTCGATCTGGTCGCCCTGCAGTTGCTCCGGAGCGACGTAGTCCAGCGTCCCCACAAAGGACCCCACGCGGGTCATCTGCGTCATCGCGCTGGTCGAGCGAGTCAGGCCGAAGTCGACGAGGTAGGCATGCTCCGGCCGGCCGGCCGCAGGGCGCTCGAGCAGCAGGATGTTCGCCGGCTTGACGTCACGATGGACGGTGCCTGCGGAATGCGCGGCATCGAGCGCGCTCGCCACCTGGCTGACGATGCCCACGACTCTGCGTAGCGCCATCGGTGCATCTCGCGCAATGACCGCGGCCAAGTTAGGGCCCTGCACCAGCATCATGGCGATGTACAGCTGGCCTTCCCACTCGCCGGCGTCGAAGACCGGGACGATGTTCGGATGGTGGAACGCCGCCGCGACCCTCGACTCTCGCTGGAAGCGCTGACGGAATGACTCGTCGTCGGAGAGGGCAGGCGACAGGATCTTGATGGCTACTTCGCGGTCAAGCCTCTCATCGTGGGCGCGGAAGACCTGGCCCATCCCGCCTGAACCTATGAGAGCGGTGAGCCGATGGGTCCCAACTAGATCGCCGACGTCAGGCATCTGGTCGCGCCCAGCTCTACTGGAACTGCACAGTGATCGGCCCGAACGGATCCGACTTATCAAAACCGAGCCAAGTCCCAGTGAAAGTGTGCGGTCCTGCAGGTAAACCGCCTGGGATAGTGGCGAATATGACTTTTACGCGCATGATCCGGAGGGAGGTGTTCGCAACCAGTAGCGGCAAGTCGGAATATGTGAACTGGGTAGGAACGGGCTCTCCGTCAAGCTGGAGCAAGAAGGTTGCGCTCAGGAGGTTGTCTTCCTGCTCTCCCGTGTCCCAGATAAACCATTGCACGGCCGGTTGAAATCCGACATTAGCTCGTGGAACCGTCGAGTCGCCGCCGGTGGCTATGTCCTCCAGGTCCATGATTTGGAATGCCCCGAACGGCACATCCAGCTCGGGTCCTGCCGTCGGCGCAACCGTTGGTATCACCGCCGCGCCGAGATACACCATGTCAGCCGAGAACTGCACCGAATACGAGGCGCATCCCGCAAGGGCTCCCGCCGGCGTCGGATCGCCAAACACCGTCTTGATGCCGACCAAGTGGGTAACGGACGTAGCGCTGGCCGGTTCGGGAGCAACGCGGATTTCCTGCCTCGTGTTATAGGCGTTGGTGATCTCGCCGATGCCGGCCCGACATCGTTGACCGACGTTGTATAGATCCGCGCGCGCCACAAATGCCTGACCCTCCCACCGATAGGTGATCTCGCCAACCTGAGAAGCCCCATCAAACACTGGCGACACAAAGAGGCATTGAGATGGCGACGAGCAAGTGAGGCGAAGGTCTGTGTACTGCCGCGAGTCCGGCGACTTCAAAGGGTGATCTGCGACAGGCGGATCGGCGACGAAAGTAATCGCCCATGAGCCTGCGGGAAGATTCGGAGCCGTGGCAACCGACCCGTCTGGCGCCGTTGGCGCGGGCGTATCCGACGCCTTTGAAACCGGCGTGGACGGCGTCACATCGTGGCCGAGGTCCGTCGGCGCATCGGTAACCTGTGCGACGGACGCAATCGAATCACGGTTCAGGAAGTTAAGAGCAAGCACGCCGCCAGCGCCGACCACGGCTATCGCCAGGATGATCACTAGGCCCACCAAGCCTAGTGATGCGCGCGTGCCGGTTCCCGCAACGGGGTGCTGAGGAGAAGCGTGTCCTGCCATGGGTCTTCGGACCCGCCCATCAGTGATCGTTGGCCCGGCGACCGCGCTGACCGTCGCGGCGTTCAATGCAGCCGCGAATTCTCCCGTGGAAACAAACCGGTCAGCTGGTTCTTTGGCCATCGCCCGACCAGTGACCGCCGAAAGGCCCTCAGGCAGATCCGGCCGCACCGACGCGAGTGGCGGTGGAGGTTCATACAGGTGGGCCGTTATCAGCGCAACCTCGCTCTCGCGCGCAAACGGTGGACCCTTGGTGAGCATCTCGAATGCCGTACACGCGAGTGCGTACTGGTCGGCGCGGCCGTCAACGACACCTCCATGGAGCTGTTCGGGCGCGACGTAACTTAGGGTGCCAAGGAAGCTCCCTGCGCGCGTCACCTGAGTCATGGCGCTCGCCGAACGGGTCAAACCGAAATCGGCCAGATACGCGTGGTCGGTGCCACCCAATCCGCGACTTTCGAGAATCATGATGTTGCCCGGCTTTACGTCGCGATGGATGACACCCTGGGCATGGGCCGCGTCCAGCGCGGAGGCGACTTGGCCGACGATCGAGATCACGCGGGCGACGGGCAACGGCGCCTCGCGCGCGATGACGGTGGCCAGAGATGGGCCATCGACGAGCATCATGGCAAGGTAAAGCTGCCCGTCCCAGGACCCTGCTTCGAAGACAGGCACGATATTGGGATGGCGGAATTGAGCCGCGATGCGTGCCTCGCGTTCAAACCGAGACCTGAACGCAACGTCGGCCGAAAGCTCGGGCGACAATATCTTGAGGGCGACGTCGCGATCCAATCGCGCATCGTGCGCCCGGAATACAGAGCCCATGCCGCCGCGCGCAATGAGCGCAGTCAGCTCGTACTCGCCGATCCGGTCGCCCACTTCAGCCACTGACGACGCGTGCTCTCACACGAAGCGACGGGCAGCCGTGTCCAGTCATGCCTCCAAGAAGCCTCTCGCCGGCCGCCGTGCGCCTCGACCCACCCTCTGCACGAGGTTGTGCAACCGATCGCCCTACTTCGCCGACCGTTCCATTAGGTCAATCTCTGTGATTGTTGTCAAGGCCTTCCTGCGACCCAAGGCGGTGACTATCCTGAGACCATCATGACCTCGGGCTTCCGCACCCCGATCGGACGACAGCGGATCGCTGTTGCGGCAACGCTAGCGTTTGTCATGATCGCTGGCACCGGCTGCGCCGGCGATCAACCAGCGTCGGCCGCGAAAACGTGGCTGGAGGCCGTCGCAGCGAGCGAGGGCAACAAGATTGGCTCACTAACATGCGCCTCAGAGCAGGGCAACACTCAATTCGGCATGGGACTGCTCACCGCAATGAACTGGCTCAGCAGCGGCCTCTTGGGGGCGACTGCGGAGATCGATGTCGGCGACGTCCAATTCACGACGACGAGTCAGACTGGCGAAGAGGCAACCGTACAGGTGAGCGGGCAGCTACGGGCTGCCATTGGGGCACTGTGGCAGTCCCAAACAATGAGTTCTGTGTTGACGATGGTCGTTGAGGACGGCCGCTGGAAGTACTGCGGATCGACGTAAAGTTCCGTGGCCCTCCATCAGCCGGCCAGCCAGATGACGCCCGGCAGCCGCATCACCATCCTCTACGTCACCCTGCCCGGATGGCTCATTTTCGCCGGCGCCCTCGGCTCGCTCATGGGGGCCTTTGTTCCGTGGGCCACCGTGAGTGCCGGAAGCGGACTCAAATCCATACTGGGCCTGTCGTTTTCGTTCTCAATTTCTGCGCTCGATATCGAAGCAGCATTTGGATGGGCAATCGTCCTGAGTGGACTTGTCGCGGCCGCCGCGGTGCTGAAGATCGCCGCCACCCGAGTGAGGTCTCCAGGAGCCGCATTGCTGGCGACTGTCGCTGCGCTGACCTCGGCACTTGCGGCGGTGTTGGTGGCGAACCGGGCACAGGAAGCAGGCGCGTCAGTCAGCTGGGTTGGATCGCTGATCGACACCACAGCGCTGATCAACATCTCGCCCGGAGTTGGCTTCTGGCTGGTGTTCGGCGGGAGCCTCGTCGGGATCGCGGGGGGAGTGCTGGCGTACTTTCAGAGGTAACGGCGGGTAGCTAGGCCTGCCTTGGGCCCGCGCGCGAGGCCGCGTTGCGATTCAGTTCGCGCCACGTAGCGAAGGAAGCCAGGGCGATGATGCCGATCAGGAAAGCCATTGATGCGGCCCACGCTCCGGTCGTGTGCTCCCAGAAGTCGCGGTGCCCTTCTGCGACCGGGTCCGCCCTCGGGGCATCAGCCGCAGGCGGCGTCTGCTCGGCGCTGTTTGCCTGCTGACTCAGCGTGACGAGGAACGGCTCACGGATTTGGTTCAGGTCGACCGTAGCGGCGACGACGTTTGTCGCCCAGTTGGCGCTGGAAGCTAATCCGGCGAGCGAGATCGGAAGAGAAACTGAACCGAACGTAGGCGCCGAGACCACCACGTGGGCGACGAGGATTATCGGCAGCAGCAGCATTGCCTGATCGGAGCTCCTCACATACGCCGATACCAGAAGCCCGACCGACATTGCTGCCGCGCCGGCGATAACGAGACCAACTATCACCTCAGTCCGCTGGGCAGCAACAAGGCCCGTGGCGGCGACCGACACACCGGCCACAGTTGAAATCGGCGGCAGTACCTGTGGCCCAAGGGCGAGTATGCCAAACGCGGCGGCCTGAACCGCTGTTATGAGGCCCAGGACGCCAGCCTTCGACAGGTAGTAGGCCGTCATCGAAACGCCCACATTCGCCTCGCGGAGCACAATCGCGCGCTCCTTCACGATCTCGCGGATCGCATTGGACGTCCCCAGCCAGGTGACGGCGACGGCCATAAGCCAAACAAACAAGGCCACATTCACGCCCTCAGCGGTCGTCATTACGTTCTTGGGAAAGAGCAGCAGGAACAGCAGCGCGAAGATCGGGGCCTGTGCCACAAGCAGGATCGCCGAACGCCGCTCGCTAGCCACGATGGCAAGCTGCCGTCGAACGAGTATTGCCGTCTGGCGCGCAAGAGACGGCCGGCGTCTGCCTTGCGTCACGACAGATGCATCCGCTTGACGGGGCACGCGGCTGAGAGGCCGCTCCACATAGTCGGCGTGGGCCGCGGTGCTCCTGAACGACCTCGCCCAATCGACATCGCTCCGCTCATCGAGCGAACGAAAGACGCGAGGATACGTGTCCCCCAAGTCGTGTTCGGCGAAGTACTTCCGAGCATCCGCCGGGGGCCCGTAAAACGCGACGTGACCGCCCACAGCCAAGAACAGGACGCGGTCACATAGATCGAGGCTGGCAAGGGCATGTGTTGTCACGACGACGATGCGCCCCTCGCGCGCGAGGTCGCGCAAGATCCGTGTGACATGCTCCTCGTTGCCCGGATCCAGGCCAGACGTTGGCTCGTCGAGGAACAACAGGCTGGGCTTCGTGAGCAACTCCACGGCGATGCTCGTCCGCTTGCGCTGGCCGCCTGAGAGCCGTGCAACCTGCAAATTATGGCGATGGGCTATCCCCAACTCGAGCATAACCTCGTCGATTCGAGCCCGTCGGACACGTCTTGGGACGTCCGGGGGGAAACGCAGCTCCGCCGCATATTCGAGCGCCTGCCGCACGGTCAGCTGGGTATGGATCAAGTCCTCCTGGGGGACAAAGCCGAGCCGTAGCCGCCACTCCTCTTCTGCGCCAAGCAGCTGGCGGCCTCCGTACGCGATACGGCCAGAGGTCGGGCTCGACGTCCCCGACAGGGCGTGCAGCAAGGTGGTCTTGCCGGCTCCCGATGGACCAACGATTGCGATCAACATTGATGGTTCGATGGCCAGGCTGATATCGCTCAGGATCGTCGTCCGGCCGCGCACAGCCGACACCGACTCCGCAATCAGCCACGCCGCGCCCCGGTCTTCATACTCCTCAAGTCGGTCTTTGTTGAGGCGCAGAGTCCGAGTGCCGATTCCGATGATGTCACCGTCTGCCACGGCTGATCGCCGGATGCGAACGCCGTTGACGAAAGTGCCGTTGTAACTGCCGAGGTCGATGAGCTCAGCCTGACCCGGCACCAATCGCAGCTGGGCGTGTTCGCGGGAGACCGTGAGGTCATCGAGTGTGATGTTGTTGGTTGTGTCGCGGCCGATCGAAATGGTCCGTTCGGTTAGCAGATCGGAAACACGGGTTAGCGATCCGATCGAACTGGGGGCCGCGTCAGAGTGATCCGGCGGAACCGACTCCGGGAGTGAACCCTTACCCCCAGGGACGACAACTATCTCGACGGGCACCCCTCCTCTAGGCATCTCGACCCGAGTCCGACCGTTTGGCAGCTCGAGATCGGTAACGGGTAACCCGTCGTGCTGGATGCCGGTCGAACTCGTGTTTATGAGTTTCCACCCCGCTTCTGTGAGAAGCAGCAACGCGTGCCGTCGCGAGGCCGATGGGTGGCTCAGTACGACATCGCACGCTTCGTCGCGGCCGATCGTCACTGCGTCATCTCTCGATATCTCGACCGTACCGTCTGGCGTTGTGATCCTGAGCATCGCGTCCTACTCCCTGGTGAGCGCGACGGTGTTCAAGCACATTACTCAATGTTAGGTTCCGCAGAACGCAGCGAGATCGCGAAACCGCCGGCCCTGGCACCGTCACTCGTATGATCAGCGCGTGATCGTCGCGCTTGACGTGGGCAATACCAAGATCTCGCTGGGCATCGTGCTCAGCGGCGATGTAACGAGCGCGCGCAGCGCGCCGACGCGCGGCAACAGGACTGCCGCCGGCCTCGAGGCCACACTCATCTCCCTGCTGGCCGAGGACGGTGCGGCGCTCGATAAGGTCGAGGTGATCCTGCTGGCGTCGGTTGTGCCGTCCGTCACGGCCGCGGTAGCCGATCTTGCGCGCACACGCTCGATGCGCGTCATAGTCGGCGACCACACGAACATTCCCATCGCCGTGCGCGTCGACGAGCCCGCGGCCGTGGGCCACGATCGCCTCGTCAACGCCTTTGCCGCTGGGGCGTTGTATGGGCGCCCGGCGATCGTCGTCGACCTCGGCACCGCGACGACGCTCGACGTGGTGGCGCCCGATGGCGCGTTCCTGGGCGGGGCTATCGCGCCAGGCCTGGGGCTGGGCCTCGAGGCACTCGCCGAGCAGACCGCCCAGCTGCCGCGTGTGCCACTCGAAGTCCCCGATACCGCAATCGGGACAAATACCGTCAGCGCGATCCAGAGCGGCGCGGTGCTGGGCTACTTCGGCCTTGTGAAGGAGCTGGTGCGCAGGATCACCTCTGAGCTCGGCACCAAGCCGAAGATCGTCCTGACCGGTGGTTTGTCGGCCCTCCCGTGGGCGCAACAGCTGCCCAACGTGGACGCCATCGATCCATTGCTCACGCTGCGCGGCCTTGCGCTCGTCTACCGCGAGGTGCTGGCGCTCCCTAAGGTCCCACACGCGAGCGCCGAATGAAGCTCGACGGCCGCCTCATCCTTCTAGGCGTGACCGGTTCGATCGCGGCCTACAAGAGCGCCGAGCTGAGCCGCGCCCTGACCGCCGCGGGCGGCGACGTGCAAACACTCCTGAGCCGCTCCGCGTCGGCGTTCATCGGCGCACTCACGCTTGAAACGCTTACCCGCCGGCGGCCCATGACCGATCCGCTCGAGCTCCTGCCCGACCAGCGCATCGGTCATATCGTCGCCGCCGACTCGGCGGACGCCGTCATCGTCGCCCCCGCAACGGCCAGATGGCTGGCTGCCATGGCCGCCGGTCTGGCCGACGACGTGATCACCGCGACGTGCCTCGCGACCGCCGCGCCGGTCGTTGTCGCGCCCGCGATGGACGGGGAGATGTGGAACCACCCTGCGACGCGACGCAACATCGAGACACTGCGCGGCTTCGGCTACACGATCGTGGAGCCAGAGTCGGGGTCGCTGGCTTCGGGCCAATCCGGCGTCGGCAGGCTCGCCGAGCCGGTCACGATCCTCGCCGCGCTGGAGAAGGTGCTCGAAGGGCGCCCGATAAGGCAGCCCGACCCTGCGCAGCGGCCACCGGTCGCAATGCCCCCGCCGGCCTCCGACCTGGCGGGCTGGCACGTCGTCGTCACCGCAGGAGGGACGGCCGAGGCGATCGACCCGGTGCGCTATGTGGGCAACCGTTCGACGGGCAAGATGGGCGTTGCCATCGCGCAGGCGGCCCTCGACCGCGGAGCCCTCGTGACGCTCATCGCGGGCCTGACTTCCGCGCCAATCCCGAGCGGCGTCAGCCTTCTGCGCGCCACGAGCGCGGCGGAGATGCGCGAGGCCGTTCTTGCCGCGCTGCCTGATGCAGACGCGCTCGTCATGGCCGCCGCCGTGGCCGACTTCCGACCGACGAAAACGTCGCGGACCAAGATCGCCCGCGACGGCGCCGGGCTGACGCTCGAGCTCGAGCCCACGAGCGACATCCTGGCCGAGGCGGTTCAGACGGCTCGCGCAACGCCCGGGCGCCAGCCGGTGATCGTGGGCTTCGCCGCCGAGACTGGATCACTGGCGCGCGCTCCAGGGAAGGCCGCCAAGAAGGGCGTCGACCTGATGGTGGCGAACGACGTTGCCCAGGACGGCTCAGGCTTCGGCGCCGACACCAACAAGGTCACGGTTATCGAACCAGGCGGACCGACCGAGGAGTGGCCGTTGATGAGCAAGCGCCAGGTGGCCGATCGGCTACTCGACAGAGTGATCGGACTGCGCGGTGCCAAGGGTGCAGAATTGGCCGCCAGATGAGCGCCACTTCACAGCCGCAGCCAGCTCCCAAGCCCACGGGCAAGCCTGAGCGCCGCACGACCCTCTCGGACGTCGCCAAGATGCACGCCGAGGGGACGCGTATCGCCATGCTGACCGCATACGACTATCCCACCGCGCGGGTGATCGACGAGGCCGGCGTGCCGCTCATCCTGGTCGGCGACTCCGTCGGCATGGTCATGCTCGGCTATGAGGAGACGGTGCGCGTCTCGATGGAAGAGATGCTCCACCACACCAAGGCCGTGGTCCGTGGCACGCGTCGCTCGCTGGTCATCGGCGACATGCCCTTTCTGTCATATGGCGTCAACATCGAGCAGTCACTCGAGAACGCCGGCCGCTTCATCAGCGAGGCCGGTGCGCAGGCGGTCAAGGTCGAGGGCGGCGTGCGCAGCGCGCGGACCATAGAGACGATCGCCAAGGCAGGCATCCCGGTCATGGGCCACATCGGCCTGACGCCCCAGAGCGTCCACGGTCTGGGTGGCCATCGCGTGCAGGGCAAGACGGTCGAGTCGGCGCGCCATCTGCTCGGGGACGCGTTCGCGGTCCAGGAGGCCGGCGCCTTTGCGGTCGTCCTGGAGCTCGTCCCGGCGGAGCTGGCGGCGGCGATCACCGACCGATTGAAGATCCCCACCATCGGCATCGGTGCCGGTGCCGGATGCTCGGGCCAGGTGCAGGTCATCACCGATCTGCTCGGCCTGACCTATGGCTTCATCCCCAAGCACGCGCGCAAATACGAGAACCTGGCCGAGCGGATGGCCGAAGCGGTTGGCGCCTACGCGACCGACGTCGCCGAGGGCACATTCCCCGCCGCAGAGAACTCATCGTCGATCCAGCCAGATGTGCTGGCCGAGGTCCTGGGCGAAGGCGCGCTGGATCGCGCCGCGGCAACGGCGGCGGCGTCAGTCGGCGAGCCGATACCGCTCGACCGCGACCTCTAGGCGCTCTTGCTCGTAGTCAGGACGCGCGCCGAGCTGCAACAGGCGCGGCGCCGGGCGCTTCCCGGTCCGGTCGGCTTTGTGCCGACCATGGGCGCGCTCCACGAAGGTCACTCTTCACTTGTCCGCCGCGCTCG
>JAXDLE010000178.1:0-3275 GCA_034666725.1 Chloroflexota bacterium | reverse complement strand
TACGTCGCGCTCGGTGTCACTGAGGCTTTCCCAGCCGACGGCAGCGCGCGCTCTTCGACCGCGCCGGCCGCGACGGACGCCCAAGGCGCGGATTGCCGCCTCGGTTCGGCGGTAGTCGTACATCGCTCCGATACGCTCGTAGTACTCGAGCGCCCGCTCGAGAAGAGGAAGCGCCTCGCCCAGCTTCCTTGTCGCGCCAAGGACCACGCCCGCCTCCTCGAACAGCTGGGCCTCATCGTCCGCGTTGTCCGCCTCGGCGGCGAGCTGCGCCGCTTCCAGGAGCACGGCAGGGTCGCCGGAGACGAGGCCGCGGCAGCGCAGCCCAACGATTCTCGTAGGCATCACGCCCGTGTCGAGCGCAAGGCGCTCGACCACACCTGCCGCGTCGTCGGCCCGCTGGGCCTCACCGTGGCGCAGCTCGAGGCGAACAAGGCCGGGCGCGTAGCGCGGCAGATCGCTGATCCGGCCCATCTCGGTTGCCAGTGCCCACGCTCCGCGCAGGATGTCGAGCGCGCGCTTCGGATCGCCGACCGCCTCAGTGTGTGCGGCGAGGGCGATCGCTGCCACGAACTGGCGTGTCGAGCGCAACGACGCGAGCACCTCCGCGGCCCGCTCGTGCTGGCCGCGCCGGGTGAACAGAATGGCCAGGAGTGCCGCCGACTCGTCGTGACGTACTTCCTGGCGGAACTCGTTGGTCAGGCCGAGCGCCGCTTCGGCGTCGCTGATCGCCTCGTCCCAATGACCCGCGCGCAGCTCGACCATCGTGATTTCGTTCAAGACGAGGGCCATGGGCCGGACGTCACCACGCTCTTCCAGGAAGCGGATCTCCGCCTTTAGCGAGCGCAGGCCTTCGTCAGTTCGGCCGGCTCGCACGAGGGCGCCGCCGATTCCGCCAGTGGTCACGATGAACGAATCGCTCGTCTCGGGTACGGCCATTACACGCTCGGCAAGCTCGACCGCCTGGGCGAAATCGCCGCTCCAGAGCGCCGCGTGGTACATCGCGGCGAGGACGCCCCGGATGGCGACGTCGTCGCCGATCTGCAGAGCGCGTTCGAGCAGAGCGCCCGCGGCCGCGCCAGCGCCGACGCGTTCCATGTGGCCGCGATACTCAACTGCCTCGGCCGCGAGGCGAATGCGCTCGACCGGGCTCAAATCGTTGCGTGCGCTCTCACGGTCCGACACCGCTGCGGCATCGAGGCAGCGATCCTGCAGATCGAGGGCGGCCGCGAGGGCGCGCGCCAGCGCACTTCTTCGCGTTGGCGTCTGCGGTCGGGCCAGTGATGCCCGTGCAAGCCGCTCGGCCCCGGCCGAGTCGCCGGTGCGCAGTGCGATCTGGCACAGCTCGAACACAACCTCGTCGCGACGTTCATCGGGAAGCGGAATAAGGTCCAACGCCCTCGTCAGCCAGCGTCGCGCCGTGGCCGGTTCGGTCAGTCCCACTTCGGCGGCCGCCGACCGCAGGCACGCGATGGCCGCGTCATCACCGGCCGCGGCGCCCCTCTCGTAGTGGGGCGCCACGTTGCTGGCCGGCGCTCCCGTGGCCTGCAGCGCATGCGCCACCTGCAGGTGCAGGGCATTGCGCAGCGAACCTGGGATGTCACCGTAGATCGCCTCGCGCACGAGGTCGTGGCGGAATGCGAGGCGCGGCCCTTCGTCGGTCAGGACGCCCGCGCTGAGCGCCTCTTTAAGCGGCCCGGCAAGATCTGCCGCTGTGGTCGCCAGCGAGACGGCGAGGTCGGCTGCGGAGAAGGTCTCGCCGAGGATCGCCGCCATCCGCAGAGCGCTGGTGGTTGGCATGGCCAAGCCGCTTAGTCGGCGCAAGATGACCATTCGCAGCTCGGGTCGGATGCCCAGCGCCGCGACATCGGCCTGCGTGCCGACGATGTCGATCGAGCGCTCTTCACGCAGTGCTGAGAGGAGCTCGGTTACGTAGAACGGGTTGCCGCCCGCCTTGGCCAACAGACTTTGCAGGCCCTTGCTCGGGGCGGCGCCCAAGAGGTTCGCCGCGAGCTCGGCGACCTGGCTGGCGCTGAGTGGTTCAAGGCTGATTCGACTGGCGTCCAATTGGTAGGCCAGATCAGACAGCGCGTCCGGCCCGCCGACGCCAGCGCTGGGTGGCCGGCGCGCCAGAATCAGGCAGACAGGTAGGTCGGCCATGCGGCGCGCCAGATGGTGCAGCGCAAGGAGGCTGGGATCGTCCGCCCATTGGACGTCGTCGAGAAGCAGCAGCAGTGGCTGCTCCATCGCGCTGCGTTCCACCAGAGCGACCACGTCCTCGACGATGCCGTAGCGGACTGTCTCGGTGTATCCGCTCGTTCCCGCACTGCGCAGGGCTCCGGCCACCGCCCGCCGCGCATCATCCCGCGAGGTGCCGCCGATCGCGAGCGCGTCGACAATGACCCCAAACGGTCGATCGCGATCGATCTCATGCGCAGCGGCCTGAAGAGTCACAAAGCCGCGTGCGCCGCGCATCACCGCCGCGAGGAGGGTCGTCTTGCCCGATCCGGCCTCGCCGTCGATCAGGATCAGTCGGCCCTGGCCGCGCCGACTGACCGCGAGGCTATCGCCGATGAGGCGCAGCTCATCATCGCGACCCACGAGTGGCATCTCGGATCGGACCACCGGTCCCTCCAGCCAGCGGTATGGCGCGGGCCCCACATCGCCCGCAGGTCCGCCCATCCTACGGCGAAGGGTCCAGCGCGTTCCGCGGGTGCAGGGCCGTTGCCGTGCACGGGCGATCTCCTGTATCCTTCGACGTCGCGCCGCCGTAGCTCAATTGGTAGAGCAGCGGTTTTGTAAACCGCCGGTTGCGGGTTCGAGTCCCATCGGCGGCTCCAAACATAGGAACCAACTTAATAAGCCTGCGCCTGTCACACGGCGCAGCGGCCCGTGGGTAGGTTGAGCAGGTGGTGAGCTCCGCTGACTGTAGATCAGCCGTCTTAAGACTGTGGGGGTTCGATTCCCTCCCTGCCCACCACCAATTCCATTCGTCTAATCTTCGAGTGGTCACCGGGCCCACATAGCTCAGCTGGCAGAGCACTTCCTTGGTAAGGAAGAGGTCTTGGGTTCAAGTCCCAATGTGGGCTCCAGCCCCCCGGGCCAATCAGCCACTCGCCAATCCCATTCAGAGGTGTAGGTACCAGACTCCCATGGCCAAGAAGAAATTCGAGCGCAACAAGCCGCACGTCAATATCGGCACGATCGGCCACATCGACCACGGCAAGACCTCGCTCACCGCGGCGATCACCAAGTACCTCTCGTTGAAGGGCGGTTCC
>JAXDLE010000177.1:0-7918 GCA_034666725.1 Chloroflexota bacterium | reverse complement strand
AGCGCCTTGCTGAGCGTGTCCCAGGCGTCGACTGAGTAGCCCAGCAGGTGGCCGCTGATCGTGTCGTCGGTGAAGCCGCGACCGCGCAGGTAGTCGAGCGCCGGCTTGCCGTGGTGGCTCTCGGTCAGGATGCGGTGATAGAAGGCGATCGCGCTGTCGAGCGCGTCCCGCAGCCGCTTGCGGCGTGCGTCCTCGCGCGTCGTCCGCTCGCTGATCTCCACCCCGGCGCGTCCGGCGAGGCGGCGCAGCGCCTCGGGGAAGTCAATCGAGTCGCGCTCCATGACGAAGTTGAAGAGGTCCCCGCCTCGACCGCAGCCGAAGCACTTCCAGGTCTCGCGCGAAGGCGTGACCGTGAAAGACGGGGTCTTCTCGCCATGGAACGGGCAGAGGCCCTTGTAGCTCGCCCCCGCCTTGCGCAGCTGAACGCTCTCGCCGATCAGATCGACGAGATTGAGCTTCTGCTTGACTTCAGCGGCGACGCCGACAGACGACGTGGCTGGTGACCTCCCGATTCACGCTTCCGGCACGGCTCATGCGCGGCGGTCGCTGCGCGGCTACCTGCCGGACACACGAAGGGCCTTGTCAAGTCTTGACAAGGCTTCCACGCTGAATTCTACCCCTTGACACGGCCCTTGACAAGCGGTGTCAATACCCAGGGGGAGTATTGACACGGCCTAGCCCCCAACAGCCGCCCGCTCGGAGCGGCCTGACCCGGCCCACGCTCGCCTCGAGACGCCAAATCGGGTAGAATGAGGGCTCCCCGAGGATCGGTCCCGGCTGTTAACCCACCCCCGTACCGGTGGCGTCAACGGTCAGCCGGCGGATCGAAGAGGCATTAGGAGAGGTCGACAGCGCGTGACTACATCCAGTTCATCTGTCTGGCGCCGCTCGGTTCCCAAGGATGCGCCGCCTGAGCCGTTCAAGCACCTGATCGACCGCTATCAGCATCGTGAGCAGCTGGTCACGTGCACGTGCGGTTGGCAGGGCAGCAGCCTTGATACGGTGGCTGACGGCTGGAAGGCCCATCTGCTCGAGGTGCGCGGCCCGTCGCGCTGACCGTCCGCTTGGACAATACGGCGCCCGTTCTCAACGAACGGGCGCTTTTGATTCAGGTGATTCAGGCGCCTCCGGCCGACGCCGGCGCAGGGAGGACGGGCACCTCGGATGGCTGGTCCGCTGCGCGCGCCGGGTTGCGTGCATCACGGAAGGCAAAGACGCGAATCAGCGCGGACGCGCCGTACAGGGCTGCGAACGCGGGCGCGACCGGGCCGGACAGCGCGATCACGCCTGCGCTGAATAGCTGACCGAAGGTCATCGCGCCCGAGGTGCGGGCCAGGTAGCGCGCATAGTGGCGAAGGACCTGGGGACCGCTGACCAGCCGGAACAGCCGCTCGTTGGCGGCCAGCTGCCCGCTGGCGAAGCCGATCGAGCCGAGCATCGAGGCTGCGATGATCAGGGCCGGGGCAAGCGCAGGCAGCGGCCAGGTGAGCAGCGCGGCGGTCATCGCCATCGCGCGGATGCCGAACGAGCCGCGCAGCATTCGCGATGACGAGCCGCGCGTCAGACGGTCGCCGAAGAACGCGGCGGCCACCACCATGGTCAGAGTGCCGATGGCCCCGACCATCATCGAGAAGCCGGCGGTCATGCCCAGGACCGAGATGATCAGCACGCTGAAGGATGGCGTGATGCCCATGCCGAGGGCGTTGATGGTGGTGGATCGGAAGTGGCGGTTGAGCGCGGGCGTCGGCTCGTTGTCGGCCGTCTGGGCAGCAGGCGGAACGATCACCTGGCCCGGGTGGCGAAGCTGGAGCAACACCCATATCTCGGCCACACCGAGCACGCCGGACACGACGAACGGCAGCGCATAGGCGTACGTGCCCATGCCGTGAACGAGCGAGTCGAGCAGCACGGCCATGGGCAGCAGCAGCAATGCGCCGATGGCCAGGGACACGGCCATCAGCCGCGGGACCACGAGACGCCGGTCCTGGTCGGGCAGCACGGCCGAGTGCCATGAGAGCAGGTTGGCATTGGTGATCGAGCTGAGCACGCTGGTAATGGCGATGAGCACCGACAAGGCCACCAGGGCCACCGGGCCGCTGATCAGGCCCGCGGCGTACAAGCCGGCCAGCGCCGCGAAGTAGAGGCCACGTGGCTCGCCGATGGCGGCGATCATGATCGTCAGGCCACGCAGATTGCCGCTGGTGCGGTCGAGCAGCCGCGGCACGACCAGCTGGGCCATGCCACCAGCCAGTGGCAAAACGCCCAAGAGGATGGCCGCGAAGGGCGGGCAGCCCATGGCCAGGGCCCACGGGATGACGACGTCGAATCCAGCGAGCACGCTGACGACGCCCTGTGCCAGGGCGAGATAGTGGTAGGTCCGGAAACGCGGCTCGCCGAAACGGCGCCAGCCGTCGACCGCCGAGAGGTGACGCAACGCGCTCGAAGGATACAGTGAGCTCGTGGGCGCAAAGGCTCGTTCGATGACAGGCCAGGCGGCGTCCGGCCTGAATGGCTTGGCACCGGCCGACCTCGAGGCGCTCCGTCTCGCGAGCCAGGTGCTGGCCCACAAGGCCGCGCTAGCCGGATTGCCGCGCGTCGAGATGTTCTTCACGTCCGTCGAGGCCGAGGTTGCCGCCGATGCTGCGTCGCGCGGCCAACGCGGCCAGCGCGGCGGCGCGTCCGCAGATCCGTGGCGGACCGCGTCGCTCACTCCCACAGACCGCGCGGCGATCAGGGCGTACCTCGAGCTGCTCCGCGACAACGAGCGGCTCTCCCCGGCTGTGCGCGAGTACGTCAGGAGTCTCGTCGCCGCGGGTCGTTTATCGTGACGCCATGTGCCGAAGCATTGTTCGATTGAGGGACCACGACCAGATCGTGGCTGACGAGGAGATCCGCGCGGCCGCGCTGCAGTTCGTGCGCAAGATCAGCGGCTACCGCAAGCCGTCTGTCGCAAACGAGGAGGCATTCAATCAGGCCGTGGACGAGATCGCTCACTCGTCACAACACCTGCTCGAGGCGGTCGTGGCGGGTTTGCCCGGACACAAGCACGCCGCCTAGAAATCGATATGAGTGCAATCTGCTTGAGGCGATCACCCGGGCCTGAATAACGCCGCGCCAGGGTGGGGTTGCGTTTTCATTAATGGTTGTGCGATGCTCCGGGTGACCCCGTTGTCGTGGCGGGGACAGAGCCAAGACCGCTCGTCACGGACCCTGGTCGTGCCGCATTGCCGTTGCCCCAGCTTCGGCGCCGTGAGTGGCCTGCCGACGTCCTAGCGCGTTTCTTCGTGTTGCGCGGTCGCCAAGTCACGCGGCCGTGTTTGAGCGCGCGCCGCCCAGAGGGGAATCCGAATGTCCTTCGCAAGCCGTGTCATCCGTCTCACCGTGGCCGCCTCACTGGCTGCGGCAATCACCGTGTCCATCGGTGGCCTGACCAGCCCGCAACCGGTCTTTGCGGCCGAACCGACGCCGGCCGAGCAAACCGATGCGCAGTCCCGACAGGTCTCGCAGCGTCAGCGGATTCTGAACATCGCCGAGGGCTACGTCGGGGCCGCCCAGTACAGGTTCGGCGCCGAGGGCACGGAGTACATGGACTGCTCCGGCCTGGTCTGGCGCGTGTACAAGCAGGCCGGCCTCGAAGCCAAGATCGGCGGCGCTCGCATGGGCGCCAAGTCCTACTACTACTGGTTCAAGAGGCGCGGCCTGGCCAGCCGCACAAACCCAAAGCCGGGCGACCTGGTCATCTGGCACAAGGGCGCGCATATCGGCATCTACGTCGGCAACGGTTACGCCATCAGCGCTCTCAACGAGAAGTACGACGTGCGCAAGCACAAGGTCAACTGGTTGAGCGGTTTCACGGCCTACCTGCACGTCCCTCTCGACGGTGCCGTCCCCGACTCAAATGACGGAACCGACACGACCTCAGATGTCCTCTTCAAGGTGACCTCGGACATCAACGCCCTGCCCGTCCGCGACGGAGCCGGCGTGAGCCATGATCAAATCGCCATGGTCGATCGGGCCGCGGTCATCCGCGTCACCGGCAAGGCATACGACGCCAAGGGCCGCAAGTGGTTCGAGGGCAAGCTGCCCAGCGGCAAGGTCGGCTGGGTGCCGTCGTGGTACGTCACCAGGATCTGAATCCGAGGTCATCACAGCGGCCGCGCGATGCCTCTCGCGCGGCCGCGACTCTTTTCCCAGCCATCGATTTGACAGGCGTGCTAGAGCGCCCCTATCCTGCGCCATCGCGCTCACCCCAGAGTCAGCCTTAACAGGAGCCGATCTCCGAATGAAGATCCCCAACCTCGCCACCGCCGCAGCCTCCGCGCTGCGGTCCGACGCGCCCTTCGGCGCCTCGGAGCGCGGGAGATCTGTGCCCTGTCTGATCTGAAGTAGGCGGAACGTCCGCCGACATCGGAAGCCGGAGGCCAGATCGGGCCCCCGGCTTTTTTGATGCCCTGCGCACGCCAGGCATCGCGAGAGCCGCCTCTCCCGCGCCACCACCTCGGGGCCCTGTCGTTGGTAGTCACAGCCATCACAGGAGCCACGCCATGGCAATCACCCTGGCACCACGGAAAACGCAACCGTCAGTCGAAAGGTCAGAGGTAGAGGTGATCGTGGACAGCCCGTCCCTTAACGTCGCGGCGCTGGAAATCGAGCACCTGACCAAAGCCTTCAACGTCGGCGGTCGCAAGAAGCGCAAGACCGTCGTCGCGGTCAATGACATTTCGCTGCGCATCGAGCGCGGCGAGATCTACGGGCTGCTCGGCGCCAACGGCAGCGGCAAGTCGACCTTCATCAGGTTGGTGAGCACGCTGTTGACCGTCGATCAGGGTCGGGTCGAGGTCTTCGGCCACGACATCGTCCGCGACGAGATGGCAGTCAAGCGGCTGATCAATCGGGTCAGTGTCGACGCAGCGTTCTTCAAAAAGCTGTCGCCGGCCGAGAACCTGATCTATGCCGCGCGGCTCTATGGGGTCGACGCAGCCAAGGCTCGGCGCGAGATCGTGCGCATCCTGGGCCGGCTCGGTATCTCCGAGTCGCGCATAGGGCGCCCGCTCGAGCAGATGAGCCGGGGCATGCAGCAGAAGGTCGCGATCGCGCGTGCCTTCCTGACGAGCCCCGTCGTGCTGCTCCTCGACGAGCCGACGACCGGTCTCGATCCGCGCTCAAAACTCGAAGTCCAAACGTTCATCGAAGAGGTCCGGGACCGGCACGACGCAACGATCGTCCTGACCACCCACGACCTCGAGGAAGCCGAACGTCTCTGTTCGCGCATCGGATTGCTCAACGACGGCCGACTGGTCGCCGAGGGCACAGTGAGCGAGCTCAAGTGGGGGGTCGGCCCCCAGGTGGACGCCGATGGGAAGCCGCGTGCGGCGACCCTCCACGACGTCTTCATGGCCCACACCGGGCGGTCGCTCGACGACGACGTCGAGCAGACGCCGGATGACGACTGACAAGCGAAGCGAGATCGGGCGCGGAACGCGCCGGATCTCGCGGAGCGCGTACCAGCGGCCCGCAGGCCGACTGCGCAGACAGACAAATACACACCAACTAGAAGGTAGGAACAAGAAGTGTTGATGCACCCGTATCACGCGGAACTCGAGCGGCGTCGCCGGCGCGAGCAACGCGAACAACTGCGCCGCCAGCGAATGGTCGCGCAGGCCCGTCCACAGCCTCGCGCTCGGCACCTGAGCCGCGCCCTGGGCCGGCACATGATCAGGCTCGGCAGCCATCTGGCCGCCGAACCTGCACGTGAAGGGGCCCGTCTCCCGTAAGGGGGCGGGCCCGCACCTCTCACCAACCAGGAGTCCGAGATGACCGTCCTGACTCGCGAACTACAAGCCAGCTATGCGTTCGTCGAACGCAACTTCAACCTGACCAAGCGCTACTGGGGCTGGGAAGTGGCCTTCATGGTCTACTCGGTCGCCGGTGCTTTGTCCGTGACCCTCATCGGTCGCGACCAGAACAGCGCGCAGCTGGTCCTCAGCCTGATGATCGGTGCCACCTTCTGGAACTACCTGAGCGTGGTCTTCTCGATCATCGCCGAGCAGATCAGCTGGGAGCGCTGGGAAGGAACGCTTGAGTACACGATGATGGCGCCCGTCCGGCGCGTGTCTCAGTTGCTCGGCTCGACCATGTTCGCCCTCGCGTGGGGCTTGATCCACACGACCGTCGTGCTGATCGTGCTCGTAGTTGCGTTCGGCATCGACCTGTCGCATGCCGATTTCCTGACCGCGGCGGTGCTGATGCTCATCGGCTCGCTGTCGATCATCGGGATCGGCATGATGGCCGCGGCGTTGCCGCTGCTGTGGGTCGAACGCGGCGACCAGATGGTCTTCGTGATCAACTCCCTGCTGCTGCTCGTCAGCGGCGTCTATTACAGCGTCACCATCCTGCCGAACTGGATGCAGGTCATCGCGGCGTTCTCGCCGGCGACCTACATCCTCGACGGCGTCCGCCAGGCGCTCATCGACGGCGCCCCGATCACAACCATGGGTGGCCATCTTCTGCCGCTGGCAGTGATGGCCGTCGTATTCATCCCGCTGGGCGTGTGGGTATTCGGGTGGGCCGAGCGCTATGCCAAGCGGACCGGCAAGCTCAAGAGAGTGGGTTAAGGACATGAACGAGATAGTCGCGACCAAAGAGCGGCGTGCCGGCCCGCCCGGGCTGACGCTCCGCCCCTACGCCGGCGAGGCCGACATACCCGCCATCGTCGACATCGTCAATCGTCAGCTCGAAGGCGACGGCGTGCCGTTCCGCGAGGACGAGGGCCACTTGCGCTCGTGGTACTCGAACCCGAGCGACAGCTTCGACCCGTCACGCGACACGACTATCGCCGAGGTCGACGGAGTCCCCGTCGCCTACAGCGATCGGTCGTGGGTCGACACGACGCTCGAGCCCCGAATGCGCGAGTACCGGATGGACGGCGCGGTGGCGCCCGAGTGGCAACGCAAGGGCATCGGCACAGCGTTGCTGCTCAACAACCAGGAACGCCAGCGAGCACTGGCTGCAGGGCATAGCACTGACTTGCCGCGCATCTTCGGCAGTTGGACCTCCGACCGCATGGCTGGAGCCATCGCCCTACTGCGTGAAAACGGCTTCGAACCGGTGCGCCATTTCTTCGAGATGACGCGCCCCTTGAGCGAACCGATTCCCGACGTTCCGGTCCCGGACGGGCTGGAGATCCGACCTGTCCGGCCAGACGAGTACCGCAAGCTCTGGAACGCCGACGTCGAGGCCTTCCAGGATCACTGGGGCGGCTTCGAGGATTCCGAAGAGTCGTACCAGCGCTGGCTCGCCCGACCCGACTTCGATCCCACCATGTGGGTCGTGGTCTTCGACGGCGAGGAGGTCGCTGGCGCCTCGATCAACGGCATTTCCGTGGTGGAGAACGAGAAGCTCGGCGTCAAGCGCGGCTGGTTGCATAGTGTGTTCACCCGCCGGCAATGGCGTCGGCGAGGCATTGCGCGGGCGGCGGTCGCTCGGTCGCTCGCGCTCCTGAAGGAGCGTGGCCTGGACACCGGGATTCTCGGTGTTGACGCCACGAACCCGACTGGCGCGCTGCGCGTCTACGAAGGCGTCGGCTTCTCCGTCGCGGAGCGCTCGACGGCCTGGCGCAAGCCATTCGAGGTCTGAACCTCTGCTCGAGTAGGGTCGCTCGTCGACGGTCGTCGGCGGGCGGCCGTGGCCGGGCAAGAACAGGTACGGGTATGCTCCCAAAGTGAAGAGACTGATCGTCCTCGTTGCGCTGATGTTGTCCGCCGCGCTGGCGGGTTGCGGTTCCGGGCCCGTTGCCAGCCGGCAACCTACTTCCCAGCCGACCTCGGGGGTAACGCCCATCCCAACCGGTCAGCCGGATGGAATTCTCACAGCGGGACAGCTGTGTAGCCTGTTCCTCGACCTGGCCGTCGGTGTCCTT
>JAXDLE010000176.1:0-9524 GCA_034666725.1 Chloroflexota bacterium | reverse complement strand
ATGCACGCCGCCAGCGTTTATCCTGAGCCAGGATCAAACTCTCCGACAAGAACTGACCTTGCGGTCAGCTCAAATAACTCGGGGTTTGCCCGCTCGCACTAGCTGATTGCCTACCACTCTTCACTTGTTAAGGTGCAGCGTCCAGAGCCTTTGCCGGCGACTGGCACGGCCGCGCATTGTGACAGGATCACAAGGAGGCCGTCAACCGAACGGTGCGGGATCTGGAGGCTCAATCGCTGAGCCTGGCCGGGCCACCTACCGGTGACCGCGGAACAGGAACTATAGCACAGGCCCCAGCGGACGTTACGTCCGCGATGTACACGGCCGAGGCTAGAGCGGGCCCTCCTGGGCGAGCAGGATGAAGGCCGCGCCACAGAGGATGCTGAGCAGCCCCAGCTCGACCGAGCCGGGCGCTCCCCCGGGACCCGTTGCGATCCAGTAGACGAGACCGCCGACCAGCACGGCAAGCAGCGGTTTGATGAGCCGCAGCAGGATCTCGATGACCAGGTTGCTCACGGCCGCATCATCGCTCGTTGACCTCGAAGGCGCGCCGGCCCTGCATCGCCCGGACAAGCGTCACCTCGTCGGCGTACTCGAGATCGCCGCCGACCGGGATCCCGCGCGCGATCCTTGTTATGGCAGCTACGTCTGTGGCCAGCCGCTCGGCGAGGTACATCGCGGTCGCCTCGCCCTCGAGCGTGGGGTTGGTTGCCAGCACGATCTCTTCATATGGCTCACCCGCGCGCGAGCGTTCCGCCGCACGCTCGAGCAGCTCGCGCACGCGCAACCGGTCGGGCCCGATGCCGTCCATTGGTGAGATCGCGCCATGCAGCACGTGGTAGCGGCCCTTGAAGGCGCCGGTGCGCTCGATCGCGAGGACGTCGAGCGGCTCCTCTACGACACATAACCGGCTCTGGTCGCGCCCCGGGTCCGCGCAGATGGGGCACTGCGGCCCGGTCGAGATGTTGAAGCAGGTCTCACAGTAGACGACCTCGTCGCGCACCGCGACCAGGGCCGAGGCCAGGGCGCGCGCCTCCGCCTCGGGCGCGCGCAACAGGTGGTACGTCAGCCGTTGGGCGGTCTTGGGCCCCACGCCGGGCAGGCGCGACAGCGCCTCGATGAGGCGCGCGACGGGTTCTATCAACGCGGCCAAGGAAAGAGGCTCTGGCCTAGCCGAGCATTCCGGGCAGGTTCATGCCGCCCGTGACACGCGCAGTCTTCTGCTCGATCTGTGCCTTGATCTGGTGGACGCCGTCATTGACGGCGGCTGTGATCAGGTCCTGCAGCATGTCGACGTCGTCGGCGCTGACGGCATCCGGGCTGATGGTCAGCGACACCACCTCGCCATGGCCATTGACGACCGCCCTGACGGCGCCGCCGCCGGCCGTGGTCTCGACGCTCATTGTCTCGATCTCGGCCTGCACCTTGGCCATCTCGGCTTGCATCTGCTGGGCCATCTTGGCCAGGTTCCCGTAACCCACTGTGCCTCCTTAGGGTCCGTGCTGGAGCTCGTGAAGTCAGTCGACCTCTGCCACGTCGGCGAGGTCGTCGGCAAAGATCTTGCGGGCCGCCGCCACCAGGTCCTCGGGTTCGGCCGCCGTCGCCATCTGGGGCGCAATCAACTCGATATTGGTAGCCACGCAACGCACATTGACCGCGCGGCCGAGCACCTCGCCGATGCCCTCCTCTAGCTTGCGCTGCTTGCGCTGGGCGATGTCGCGCATGAATGCCTGGCTCTCCGGGAAACCGAGGACGATCGTCGCGCCACTGACCTCGACCGGGCGGCAGGCGCTTATCAGCGGCCGGTCGGCCGGGTTACGACTGACCCGCTCGACGACCTGCGGCCAGGCAGCAAGGAGCTCGGCCAGCGCGTCGTCGATGGGTGTGGACGAAGCAGGCACCGATTGGGCCGCTACGGGCTCCGACTCGACCTGCGGGACCGACCGCGCCGGCTCGGGCTCCGACTCGACCTGCGGGGTAACCGATTTGGCCGGCTCGGGCGCCGACTCGATGGGCCCGGCTTGTGCTTCGACCTTGACCGCCTGCAGTGTCCTTGTGGGGCGCGGCGCGGGTTGGGGCGGCGCGGGCTGGATCGGGGCGGGCCGGGCCGACGCGGGCTGGGCAACAGGCTGGGTGGTCGGCTGGCTGGTCATCGGTCGGTCGGCCGTCGCTCCGTCACCGCCTTCCAACAGGGCGAGCTCCAGCTGCAGCCGATAGCCGCCGGCGGCGCCGCGGTTCACGTCGAGACCGGCGAGGCGGCGCGCGGCGCGGGTCAGGCGCTGCCCGCGATCTGCGCCAAGCCGGCTGTTGCCAAGAGCGCTGATCAGCTGTTCACGCAGGCGCGCGACGACCTGGTCCGCGAACGCGACAAGATCGCGGCCGTCGGTCTCGAGGTCATCGAGCAGGCGGATGCCATCAAGCGCATCGCCCGACGCGAGGTCGTCGATAAACCGATCGACGCTCTCCATTTCGGCCAGGCCGAGCAAGTCACGCACGGTGTCCGCATCGATCTTCTCGACGCCGCTCGAGACAACCTGGTCGAGCATCGACTCGGCGTCGCGCATGCCGCCGGCGGCGCGTTGCGCAATCAGCTCGATCGCTTCGTCGGTGATGGTGCGACCTTCGGCCTCGGCGATGCGGCGAAGCTTGGCGCTGATCTGTTTCTCGGGGAGCGGCCGGAAGGTGAAGCGCTGGAGCCGGCTGACCACGGCGGGTCGGATGCCCGACGGGTCGGTGGTGCAGAAGATGAACAGCACATCGGGCGGCGGCTCCTCGAGCGTCTTGAGGAGCACGTCCCAGCCTTCCTTGATGCGTTGGACCTCGTCGATGATGAAAACCTTGTGCTTGAGGTCAGCTGGTGCCGTGTAGACGCGCGGCAGCAGCTCGCGCATGTCGTCGACGCGGTTGTTGCTCGCCGCGTCGAGCTCAACGACATCGAGGGCGCGACCTTCGCGGATAGCGACGCACGACTCACACGTGTCGTCCGGCTCGCCGTCGACCACGTTCAGGCAATTGACCGCCTTGGCGACGATTCTTGCTGTGGAGGTTTTGCCGGTGCCGCGCGGGCCGACGAAGAGCAGGCCGTGCGCCAGGCGATTCAGCCGGACGGCATTGCGCAGCGTCTCGACGATCGCGTCCTGGGCGACGACATCGGCGAACCTCTGGGAGCGCCAGCGCCGGTAGAGCGCCTGGTGAGGAATCGCGGGAATCGGGTTCACGGCCACCGATGCAGTCTAGGAGTTGGCCGTGGACCCGTTGGTTGAGCGCGGACGCATTAGGAAGTTTGCCGTGCACCCGCCGTCGACCGGTGACGCTCACGTGCCCAACGAAGAGATCGGCTCAGACCAGGCCTGTCCGCGGCACCCGGCGAACAGCGTTTATCGCTGCTTCCTTCCGGACCTGACGAGGTTCACGCGTCGCCGCTGCGCGGGACCCGATCCTCAGCACCAATCTTCCCGCCGGCGTTCGCGAACGCGGGCCTCGGGTGGGAATTCAGCCCTGCTGAAGCGGATTGCAGGTACAGGGCACCGCTAGTTCCCCGCCTAGCACGGCGCGCGAATGATACCCGTGGCCGGAGGGGTGGCGGAGAGCCGCCTCAAGTGGCTGGCGTGACTGCGCTTATGCATCCAGCGCATGATCCGTCCGGCCATCCGTCGAGTTCCGGCCGCGAGCGGTCTCGAATCGGCCTTCGACCGCGATCCGATGCGCATGGCGCATGGTTGTAACCCGAAGCCACCGATTCGGGGCTGGTGGGTCAGTTCAACGGACGCGTCATGCGCCCAACGCATAACCCGAACCGGACGCGGGTCCTGGAGGGTGGCGGAGAGGGAGGGATTCGAACCCTCGATGGGTTGCCCCATACGGCATTTCCAGTGCCGCGCCCTCGGCCACTAGGCGACCTCTCCGGGCGTGCGCGCGTCTTATCGGATTGTGGCGGAGAGGGTGGGATTCGAACCCACGGTGCTATTCGCACACCGCTTTTCGAGAGCGGCACCTTCAACCACTCGGACACCTCTCCGCGCGAGAGGATACCAAGCAGGACCGTCGGGACCGACCGAGATGATCGGCCGAAGGAAGTGCTACTGGCCCCGCACAGTGGCCATTCGGAGCTCGGCGGCCTCGCGTGCCATGATGCCCGACACGACCGACAGCTGACCTTTGGCGATTGAACCAGCGGCTCCGGACCTGGCGTCTGGCGTCGCGAACACCAGGCCCTCGACGTCGGACTCGAGCAGCGCGCCGATACACATCGCGCAGGGCTCGACCGCACAGAAGACGATCAACCCCGACAGGTCGGTGCGGCCCAGCTTGCGGGCGGCCTCGCGCACGACGTTCATCACTGCGTGCGCGGTGGGGTCGCCGGTCGTGGCAACGGCACTCCTGCCGCGCGCGACCATCGCCTCATCGAGCACGGCGACCGCACCATCGGGCGCGTCACCGTCTGCGGCCGCGGCGCGCGCCTCGGCCAGGGCGGCACCCATATAGAGCTCGTAGTTCACGCCTCCGATCGTAGCGCAGGGGCCCGCCTTGTCCGCGACGCGCTACGATCGGCACGCCACTCGGCGACCGATTCAAGGGGGGACTCATTGCGACGGCTGATCCTTGCCGTGGTGGTCACGCTCAGCGCACTCGGGCTGACCGCACCGCCGACCTTGGCGTTCCCCAACACGATCCAGGTGACCACCACCGCCGACGGTGAGTTCCCGGGCGATGGCAAGTGCTCGCTGGCAGCCGCAATCAAAGCGTCCAACACCAGTGGGGCGGCAGGTTACTGCGTGAAACCGGGCACAGCAGAGACCGACATCATCCGCTTCACCGTGGGATCGGGTTTGCAGACCATCACGCTCGCTGCCGATCTGCCGGCGATCACGGCACCAGTAACCATCGATGGCGGCGGCCCGAAGGTGCGGATCACCGGTTCGGGTGCCCTCACCACCGGGCTGGAGATCCAGGCGACCGGGACAACAGTTCGGGACATGGTGATCGACGGCTTCGTGACGGGCATCCACGTGAGTGGCACCGCGGGTGCTGACCTGTTCGGCAACATCGTCGGCCCCAACTCCGACGCCGGCATCCTCGTCAACAACTCCAACACCGACGTCACCATCGGCTCCAACATCGGCACGACTCCGAGCACCGCATGCGCAGGCGACTGCAACCTCATCAAGGGCAACGGCCGGGTAGGCGTCGAAGCCTACGGCGGCGGGGAGATCATGGGCAACTTCATCGGCACGACCGTGGGCGGCAAGGTGGCCAACGCCAATGGAATTGGGCTGATCATCGGTGACGGAACATGGAAGGTCGGCACCCACAGCACTGGCGACCTGAACCTGATCAGCGGCAATACGGGCGATGGCCTGCAACTGATCGACTGCACGTGCACCGTCCAGAACAACGTGATCGGAATGACGGTCGATGGCGCCAGCGCGCTCGGCAACGGCGGCGACGGAATCGATATCGACCGCTCCGAAAGCACCCTGATCGGCGGGCCCGGCTTTGGGACCGGCAACTACATCTCGGGCAATGGCAGCAACGGCATCAACGTCGACACGGATGAGCGCCATGTCGGCGCAGTGCTCAGCATTTTTGGCAACTCGATCGGTATCGCTCGCAGTGGCAGCGCCTTGCCGAACGCCGGTGACGGCATCTATATCGGTGAACTTGCGCCGGCGACCATCGTCGGCTCGGACATCGTTCATCACGGCAACCGGATCGCGCAGAACGGCGGCGCGGGTGTCCATGTCGTTGGCGTGAACCAGAGCGACGCCCGAATCCAGGGCAATTCGATCTACAAGAACACCGGCAAGGGCATTGCACTTGATTCGGGCGCTAACAGCTCGATCCTCCCGCCGGTCGTCACTGGAAGCTCGCCGGTAAGCGGAACGGCGTGCGCCAACTGTCGGGTCGACGTTTACTCCGACAAGGCGGACGAAGGCAAGATCTATCACGGCCATGCCACGGCGGACGGCAGCGGCAACTGGTCATACCCGAACACGGTCTACGGGCCGTACGTCACCGCGACGAGCACGGGCGCGAACGGCAACACATCCGAGTTCTCCGCGCCGATGGCCGTCGGCGATGGCGGCGGCGGTGGCGGCGCCGGTGCCAATCAGCCCGATGGCCGCATCCGCAAGTTCAGCGGCGCCTACATCGGCAACAACATCTACAACGCCGACGGGAACAATCAGACCAAGAGCGGCCAGGCGAGGATCGGTTACATCGTCGAGTTCACGCTCTTGATCGAGAACGACGGCGATGAGGCAGACGCCTTCCATCTCGGCGTCAACGCCGGCTCGACGACGATGTACCGAATCAAGTACTCCCGCGGCTCGAACGACGTCACGGCGAAGGTCGTGGATGGAACGTACCTGACGCCGACGCTGGCCCCGGGCGCAACGCTTGCGATCACGATCGACGTCATCGTCAAGAAGGGCGCCACGCTGGGATCGAGCGTGAGCCGCCTGGTGACGATCACCTCGGTCGGCGACAACTCCAAGCAGGACGCGATCGGGTTCGTGGGGGCGCGCAGGTAGGTCCGCTTCCAGATAGAGTCCGCCGGTCACAGAGAAACGGCGATGCCGTAACCGTCCGGGGGATTTGAGGGAGTTAAGTGTCCGCTGTCGAAAACGCCGCTGCGCCGGAGTACGCAACCAGTCACCATCTCGACCCGCGCGCGAAGCTCGAGATCCTCTTCGCCGTCCTGCTTGCGCTATTCATGTTCGCCCTCGATCAGACGATCGTCGGCGTCGCGCTGCCGAGCATCATCTCCGACCTGAAGGGCCAGGAGCTTTACGCGTGGTCGATCACGATCTACCTGCTGACATCAACGATCAGCGGACCTATCTACGGCAAGCTGTCCGACCTCTTCGGCCGGCGACCCATATTCATCTGGGCGGTCGGCCTATTCATGGTCGCGTCCATCGGAGCGGCCTTCGCGAACAGCATGCCTATGTTCATCTTCTTCCGCGGCCTGCAGGGCCTGGGCGGTGGCGCGGTATTCCCGCTCGCATTCGCCGTTCTCGCGGACCTCTACACGCCGGCTGAGCGCGGCAAGTACTCGGGCTTCTTCGGCGCGGTGTTCGGCCTGTCGTCAATCATCGGACCGGCGCTCGGCGGCCTCATCACCGACAACCTCTCGTGGCACTTCATCTTCTTCGTGAACGTGCCAATCGCCCTCGTCTCGCTTTTCGTCATCTACCGCCTCCTGCCGGCGATCAAGCGGCCGGAAGCAGCGCGCAACATCGACTATGTCGGCGCCGCGCTGTTCACGGCGGCGATCGGTCCCTTCCTGGTGGGCCTGAGCAACAAGGCAGCCCCCACTTCCAATTGGACCGATCCGTGGGTCGGCGGGCTGATGCTGCTCGGGCTGGTCTTCGGTGCGATCTTCCTGTGGTGGGAGAACCGCGTGGAGGAGCCCATCGTGGTGCTGCCGCTCTTCCGCATCCGCACCTTCACCATCTCGGTCCTGGCGATGTTCCTGATGTCCTTTGGCTTCTTTGCCGCCATCGTGTACCTGCCGCTCTGGTTCCAGGTCGTGCATGGTTCGACCGCCACGGAGTCGGGCTACCAGCTCCTGCCGCTGCTGGCCGCATTGATCGTCAGTGCGACCCTGTCGGGCCAGATCGTCGCCCGCACCCACCGCTACAAGCTACTGATCGTGGCGGCAATGATCTCGCTCACGGTGGGTCTCTACCTGCTGACCAACCTGCACGCGAACACCGATATCGGGACGCTCTGGATCTGGATGGCGATCGCCGGCGCCGGCATCGGTCCGGCCTTCGCGGTCTTCACGCTGATCGTCAGCGCCGCCGTGCCGATGCGTCAGATCGGTGTGGCCTCGAGCAGCCTGACGTTCTTCCAGCAGATCGGCGGCACCATCGGCCTGACCATCGCGAGCACGCTCTTTGCCAGCCGACTCACCGAGGAAGTGCCGAAGCAGCTGGTTGCCGCGGGTGTTCCGCCGGAGGCAGTGGCCGGTTTCTCGCAGGGCGGGTCCAGCCTGAACCTGACCGACACCAACCTACGAGAGTCGATCCTGGCCCAGTTCCCACAGGCGGCGCCGATCGTCGATGCCATCGTCGCCGGGATCCGGGAGTCGATCTCGCTCGCTCTTGGCGGCGCGATCTGGATAGGCATTGGCGCGGCGATCATCGCGGTGATCGCAGTGCTGTTCCTCAAGGAAGTGCCACTCACGACGAGCTGGGAGGAAGAGCCGCCACCAGCCGCGCTGGGCTGATCGGTCTTTTAGTCGCGCACAACAGAAGAGGCCCCACTTGGGGCCTCTTTCTTTTCGAGGGATTGGCGCGCCCGGCGGGACTCGAACCCACGACCTTTAGGTCCGCAACCTAACGCTCTATCCACTGAGCTACGGGCGCCCGATTTGCCGCCTCCGAGCGGCTGGCGGAGAGGGAGGGATTCGAACCCTCGATGCAGGTTACCCCACATAGCGGTTTAGCAAACCGCCGCACTAGGCCTCTATGCGACCTCTCCCTATCCGGAAGGCCGATGATAGCATCGGTGTTCGGTCGGCCCGCCCTGTCCGGGCTCCCAGAGGGGTCCTTGCGCGTGCCCAAGCGGGTCGTTTTGATCGGTCATCCGGTGGTCCAATCGCTCTCGAGCGCGCTGCATCAGGCGGCCTTCGACAGCAAGGGCATTGACGCGCGTTACGAGCCGAATGATGTGCCCCTGATCGGCCTGCCCGACGCGATCGACGCGCTGCGCGGCGACGACTACCTGGGCGCAAACATCGCCTATCCCTACAAGGAGCGAGTCGCCCCCATGGTCGACCGCCTGACGGAGGACGCCCAGGCAACAGGCGCCGTCGACACCATCACGCGCGAGGGCTCGCGCCTGGTCGGCCACAACACCGATGTAGTTGGCTTCCGTGCCGCGCTCGACGAGCTAATCGGTCGACAGAAGATGCCCAAGAACGCGGTGATCATCGGCGCGGGCGGCGGCGCGAGAGCGGCGGTATACGTGCTGATCACCGCCGGCTATCAGCGAGTCATCGTTTTCAATCGCCATCTCCACCGCGCGGAAGCCCTGGTGCGCCACTTCGGCCGTACCGCCGCGCACATGGAGCTGCGCGCGATGACCTGGCACGAGAGCGTCATAGAGTCCGAGCTGTCCAAGGCCAGGGTGCTCGTCAACGCGTCGGGCCTGGCCGATCCGGCCACGACCTCGCCCATCAACGCGGAGCTGCTGCCGCCCGAGTTATTGGTGCTCGACCTCATCTACTGGCCGCGCGACACCAAGCTGTTGCGCGACGCGCGCTCGGCCGGCGCGACGGTTACGCAGAACGGGGACACCATGCTGCTCCATCAGACCGCCGCCGCGTTCAACCTGTGGACCGGCATGACCATCGATCTCGAGGTACTGCGCCAGCAACTGGACGCGGCGCGCGAGTCGGGCGCTCCCAGCGCGCCTGCCGTGGCAGCCGCTGGCGCCGCGACGGAGTAAGCAGCTAGACCTGGGCATCCTCTCGGGTCTCGTAGATCGCGCGGTCAACCGGACCGCTCTCCCCG
>JAXDLE010000175.1:0-7379 GCA_034666725.1 Chloroflexota bacterium | reverse complement strand
CCGACGCCACTCTTCGACTCGGCCATGACGCGTCGATAGACCGCGGAGATGTCGTCGCTGCACAAAACGACCAGGTCGCTCGGCACCGCCATGCGCATGGTCGCGGCGGTGGCCTCCTGCTCGTTGGTCACGATGGTCGCGTCCTTGACGCGGCCTTTCTCTTTCTGCGCCTGCTGGATCCCTTCGAGCACGAGGGCAGCCGATTCGCCGATCGGGCGGCCGCGCAGGTTCTTGTCCTCGCGCACAACAATCGCATCGAACGCATGGCCGGCAAGGCGGCCATATTCGCGATGATCCTCGTTACGCCGATCGCCGGGAATACCGATCATGCCTATGGCGCGACCGCCTGGCGTCGCTCCCTTGCCATGGGCCATTGCCTCGACGAATTCGGTGAGCCGGCGCATGCCATCGACGTTGTGGCAGTAGTCGAGGAACACCTTGTAGCCGTCGACCTCGATCTCGTTGAGCCGGCCCGGCGCCTGGAAGAACGAGGTGGTGAAGGTGCGCAGACCCTGGCGGATGTCGTGCAGGTGGGCGCCACTCGCCCAAGCCGCAGCCGCGGCCGCCAGCGCGTTCGCGACGTTCATCCGGGCGCGGCCACCGAAGGTCGCCGGAATGAGGTGCGTGTAGAGCAGCGGCATCGTGCGGTCAGCGTGGCGCAGCACGACCAGCTCGCCTTCGTCGGTCTGCTGCAGCACCATCGCCGCGCCGCCGCGGCCGCAGTGGCCGTCAACCCGGTCGAAGCCCGGTTCTGAGTGGTCGCGCGCCATCGAGAACAGGACGACGCGGCCGCGGCTCTGGCGGGCCATGCGCGATACGAGCTCGTCATCGGCGTTGAGCACCGCGCTGCCGCTGCGTGGAACCGCGTCCACGAGCACGGCCTTGACGTGCGCCAGCTGGCTCATGGTCTCGACGCCGCGCAGTCCAAGGTGATCGCCCGTCACATTGGTCACAACCGCGACATCGTTGCGGTCGTAGCCCAGGCCCTCGCGCAGAATGCCCCCGCGCGCGACCTCGAAGACCGCGGTGTCGACCGAGGGGTTCTGCAGAATCATCTGCGCCGACTTGGGGCCGGACATGTCGCCCTTCCGGATGAGCCGCCCGTCGACGACGATGCCGTCGGTCGTGGTCATGCCCACTCGGCGGCCCATAAGCTTCAGGATGTGGCCGATCATCCGCACGGTAGTCGTCTTGCCGTTGGTGCCGGTCACCCCGATGATCGGGATGCGCGCGTTCGAACCCGGCGCGAAGAGCAGGTCGATGACCGGCTTGGCGACGTACTGCGGCTCGCCTTCGGTCGGGTGGGTGTGCATCCGGAAGCCCGGCGCGGCGTTGACCTCGACGATCGCGCCGCCCTGCTCGCGCACCGGCACGGCGATGTCAGGCACGATGAAGTCGATGCCCGCCACATCGAGGCCGATCACCCGCGCGGCGGTTTCGGCGATCTCGACGTTGTCGGGATGGGCGTCGTGGGTGCGGTCGATTGACGTGCCGCCGGTCGACATGTTGCCGGTCGACGCCAGATTGACACGCGTCCCCTTGGGCGGCACGGCGTCCATGGAGTAGCCCTGCGCGGCGACCAGCTCCTCGGCCCCCGGCGTGACCTTGATGCGCGTCAGCACCTTCTCGTGACCGATGCCGCGTCGCGGATCTGAGTTCTCCCTGTCGACGAGCTGGCGCACGGTCAGCTTGCCGTCGCCGACGACGCTCGCCGGGACGCGCTCCGCGCAAGCCGCCATCTTGCCGCCGACGATGAGCACGCGGTAGTCGTTGCCTGTAACGAACGACTCGACGACGACATCGCCGCCGCTGCTCTCGTCGTATGCCGGCGTGAACGCCTTGCGCACGTCTGCGTCGCTGCGCAGGTTCAGGCCGACGCCGCGGCCGTGGTTGCCGTCGAGCGGCTTGAGCACGCACGGAAAGCCGATCTGGTGGGCGGCCTCGACCGCGCCCTCGACCGTGCGCACGACCTGCGAGCGCGGCACCGGCAGGCCGGCTGAGCTCAGCAGCGCATTGGTGAGACTCTTGTCAGAGGCCAGGTCGACCGCGATCGCGGGTGTGCGCGAGGTCATCGTGGCGCGGATGCGCTGCTGGTGGACGCCTTGGCCCAGCTGGACGAGGCTGCGCCTGTCGAGTCGGATGTAGGGGATATCGCGCGAGAGCGCTTCGTCGAGCAATGCCTGCGTCGACGGACCGAAGGCACGCCTCTCGGCGAGCCTGATCAGGCCTTCGAGCTCATCGGCGAAATCGAGCGGCGCCTCGTAGGGCGCGACCAGGTGGTTGACCAGCGCCACCGCCAGGCGGCCGGCTTCCCGGCCCACGTCCTCGTCGCGGTACTCATAGACGACGCTGTAGCGGCCGCGCCCACCGGCCGCACGCGTCTTGCCCAGGTGAGCCTCCGTGCCCGCCATGCTCTGGAGCTCGATCGCGACGTGCTCAGTGACGTGGCCCAGCCACGTGCCGTCCTTGAGGCGGCTGACAAAGCCACCGCGCCGGCCGAGCGAGCACGCGTGGTCCTCGAGCGAAGGGATGAGCGCGATCAGCGCCTCGTTGAAGCCGGGAATCTTGTTGGACGGCCAATCCTCGAGCTCGCCCAGGTCGACGAGCAGCGTGATCGCCGGGGAGCGCCACCAGATGTTCGGGCCGCGCAGGACGCGCGTCTCGAGGATCCGCAGCGCCGGCTGTGGGCCCCTGCGCTGTGCAGCCGCATTGGCGGGGCGCGCTGCCTTGGGCGACGCCGTGCCCTTGGCGGTCCGAGCGGACGTCTTGACCGGCTTGGCCGTCTTGACCGGCTGCGCCGCCGCCCTAGCTGGACGCGATCGCTTCGACGTCGACGGCATGAAGCATCGGCGCTTCGACGCGCTCGCGTGTGTCGAGATTGAAGCGGTAGCCGTTGGAGAGCGAGTGCAGCTTCACGTTGGTGATCATCATCGGCCGGTGTGCCTTCACCTCCCAGGCGTCGGTCTCCGACTCCGCTCCATCGATGATGGTGATCGAACGCCGGCCGACAACTTCGAGCACCCTGTCGGGCCCGACCACCCCGGCTGTGTCCTCATCGACGCCAATGCCCAGCAGCGATGGGTTCTGGGCGATGATCGCCAGCAGCCGGCCGAGCCTGTTGCGCGCTTCGAAATGCTGGTCGACGATCACGCCCGACAGTAGGCCGAGGCCGGCCGCCATCTGGACCATGCGTTGCTTGGGGGTCGCGCCGCTTGCGCCGAATGCGACCATATGCGTGCTCATCGCGGAGGCACCGGCGCTCGTGCCAGCCACAACGGCGCCTTCGCGGTGACGCCGAACCACCATCTGTGCGAGCGGCGTGCCGCCGATGGTCGACGACAGGCGCAGCTGGTTGCCGCCGGTCAGGAAGACGCCCGTCGCATTCTCGACCGCGCGGACGGCAGTCTCACTCGAGCATTGCGCCCGGTTCGTGGTGTGAATCGGGGTCACCTCGGCCGCCCCGAGCTCACCGAAGACATTGCGGTACAGCTGGCCGGCCAGCGGGCCGAGCGACGAAGCCGTGCTTATAACCGCGATCCGCGCGCTGCGTCCACCCGCCAGGGCGACAAAACGCGACAGAATCACGCGCTCCCGTACCTTGTCTTCCGCGCCACCGATGATGATGACGTGACCCTCTGTCATCCGGCGGAGTATAGGATGGCGCGCAGGGCGGGGGCGCCCAACACGTTCGTTCGAGGAGGACGACCGGTGCCCCGCCCGTTTTCTCGGCCGAGATTCCCTCCTTTCCTGGCCCGGTTCCCGTGACGCGCGTCCAGGTGCGATGCTGCGCGGCGTGATCGGCCGCATGCGCCTGGAACCCCGCCGACTCCTCGCCGTCGCGCTGCTCGCGCTGACGGGCGGCATCGTCCTGGCCTTCCTATGGGCGCGCGGCGAACTCGCGGGCTCTGACGCGTTCGCCTACTGGACCGCCGTGCAGCGCTGGCTCGGCGGCCAGGACATCTACCAGGTGATCCCCGGCTTGGACCTGCCCCCGTCTCAGGGTGCCCTGCCGTTCGCCTACGCGCCCTGGTCGCTCTACCTCTTCCTGCCGTCGGCCGCCCTGCCGTGGGGCATCTTCTGGTTCGCCTGGCGCGCCGCCAATATCGCGCTCTTTGCCTGGTCGGTGGCGTGGGCGTATGAGCGTCGGCCGCTCGGCACGGCCGTGTTCGTGGCGTTGCTCGGGCCGGCGCTGGCCGCGAACTTCGACACCGGCAATGTCAACGTGCTGATCGTGCTCGGGGTGTGGCTCGCCTGGTTCGTTGGCCCGCGCGTGGGCGGTGCTGCCTGGGCGCTGGGCGCCGCACTCAAGTTCCTGCCTGCACTGTTGCTGGTGTTCGTGCCGCGCCGGTCGTGGCGCGCGGGTCTGGCGGCGCTGGCGGTGCTTGTCGTGCTCACGCTCGCGACCTGGCCGCAGGTCGTGCGTCAGCTCGAGATCGTGCTCAACTATCCGCGCCCGCTGCGCATCGACTACATGCTGCTTGCGTGGGCGGCCGTGCCCTGGCTATGGGCTCGCTCGTGGCCGCCGCCGCTGAGCGACCTGCGCCGCTGGATCACCTTCAACCGCTCACCGGGCGCGCCCGAGAGCAAATAGAAACGGGGGCGGCTTGCGCCGCCCCCGTTGCTTGAACCGAGGTCCAGTGTGGAACTTCGGCCTAGATGATGAAGAACGGGAAGCAGATCCCGTCCGGATACTGGTCGAAGCCCAGGTTAGGTCCATCACTGAACCAGTAGTTGTCGGTGCCGAGATCGCCCGTGCCGCCGGTCGATTCGTCATCGCAATCGAGATCTGCGTTGTAGCGGAAGTCGTTGTGATCGAAGGTGTTGCCGGCCGAGCCATTCAACACGACCGTGCCCTCGATGTTGAGGTGCGCGCGGTTGGCGTAGTAGTAGCCGTCCGACGCATCAACAAAGAAGCCGAAGAAGCTCTCCGACACCCGGTTGCCGCTCACCGCGGCGCCATCGGGCGCCTCCGGCTTGGGCTGGACCGGAATCGGGATGAACGGGCCGTCCGTGACCACAATGCCGAAGAAAACGTTGTCGACGAGATTGCTGCGCATCTTCGAGCCGTCGGTGGCGCCCGCGAGGACGATGCCCGCCGCCAAGAAGCTGAGCTGGGGGGTTTCTTCGGGGATCGACGTATCGAGGGTCGAGTAAACGGTGTTGGCGCGGAAATCGACCAGGGCGCCCTCGTCGACGATGCCCGCGGTTTCGGTGAAGATGCCGTCCAGCGGTGACGTGTTCACGGCGAACGGGGGCGAGATGCACGGGAAGTCGGCCGAGGGGTTCACGCCCAGTACCGGCACCAGGTTGCACGTCGCGGGGTCGTAGTAGTGCACGTAGCGCACGTTGTTGTTGAACACCCTCACCGAGCGGTCACCGCCAACGAGGATGCCGCCCTCTTTGAAGTCCTTGACCCAGTTGCGCCAGACGAGTGAGGTGTCCGGGCCCCACGCGCCGCCGCTATCCGAGGGACCGGCGTCGGCAAGCACGATGCCAAAGAGGTAGCCACAGTCGCCGCTCAGCGTGTTGTCGCCGACCGTCTTGATGTGGACCGCCTTGATGGTGACGTGCGGCGCAGGTGCCCAGATGGCGGCGTCAACCATCTCGCACTCGCCGATGAGGTTCTGGTGAAGGAAGGGCCCGACCAGCCCGTCGTTGAACTTGATCCAGAAGCCGACGAACAGGACGTCACGTGCGGGGATGAAAACCTCGGCATTGAGGCCCAGGAGGATGTCGGTCACCGTGGCCGGCGCCCAGATCCGCGCGCCGAGCGCCGGGATTGAGCGGACCTCGAGGCCGCGCACGTCGATCGTGATCTGTTCCTGGTAATCGCCCGGGCAGACATAGACCTTGTCCCACGGCGAGGACGCGTCGATCGCGTCCTGGATGGTGTTGAAGTTGGCGTTATTGCACGCCGCCGGACCGCCCGACTTCGTGTTGTTGTCGACCCAGCGGGTGTGACTTACGGCAGCCGCCGGGCTGACCGCGGCACTCATCAACAGAGTGCCCAGGATCAGACCTGTAGTTAGACGCGCTCCTATAGAGCGGAACATGGGCGCAAACCCCTCCATCATCTCCTCGGCCGGTCTGAGGACCGGTCCCACGCGGCCGATGATAGAGAGGCCAGAGGGCCTACGCGTTACAACTCAGCAGGGCCCTTGACCGATTTCGGCAGGGGCTGACATGACGGGCACCAGTAGGCCCGACGCGGGCTCGATTCGGGCCTGGCGCGGGTGGCCTTAGACACGATGCGGGTGGCGCAACGGGGGCACGGCCGGCCCGTCCGACCGTAGACATGGACGTTGCCCGAGGTGCCGGCCGTCGTCGTCACCCGTGGGCCACCGGCGCTGTTCGCCCGGACCAGTGCCGCGCCGCGTTCGAGCATCGCCCGCAGCTCTTTGTCGCTGACCGCGCTGACGGGCGTAAGCGGATTGACGCGTTCGATGAACGGCAGCTCGGAGCGGTAGACGTTGCCCAGACCGGCGAGGGCGGTCTGGTCGATCAGCGCGTCCCCGACGGCCATTGCCGCGCGACGCGGCTCGCGCAGGACCGCGACGGCGGCGTCGATGTCGAAGTCCGGCGCCGCGACGTCATTGCCCAGGTTGCGCAGCACCGGGTGTGCCGCGATCGCGCGCGTCTCTATCAGCTCGACAGTAGGTGCGTCGAAGCACACTGCGGTCGCGTCCGGCGTGCTGAGCACGGCAACGGCGCGACTCGCCGGTCGGCGCCAGCGCTCTGCGGCGCGGTAGCGATGCCACGAGCCGTTCATGCCGATGTGGGTATGGAGGGTGAGCCCGTTGTCGAAGTCGATCAATAGGTGCTTGCCGCGCGCTTCGACGCTGCTGACAGTGGCACCGACCACCAGCTCCAGCCGAGCCCCACCCGGCCTCCCGCGCGCGGCCACGATGCGCTTGCCCGCGAGGACCGGCCGCAATACATGGGCGATGCGCGCGAGCGTGTCGCCCTCAGGCATGGGCCGCTCCGATCAGACGCGTAGCAGCCAGCCCCTGTATGCGCGCTGGAAGCCGGCGTCGGTGAGCGCGGTCGCATGGGTTGATTCCGCGACCGGCGCGCCATCGACGCGCTCGATCTGGATCGCGCGGAAGCGACCGTCGGCGAGGAGCTGGCGCAGAGCGTTGAGCGCAGCCGCCGCGACCTCCGGTGCAGCGAATGCGGGCAATGTCTGAAGCGACTTGCCGCCGCGCTCCAGGTAAAGCGCCGGCTCACCGTCGACCAGCACCACGTAGGCACCGGCGGCGCGTGCCAGTGGCCGGCGGTCCTCGTCGGACCAGCGTGGCCAGGCGAGTGTCGCTCCATAAGGATTGGCGGGATCGGAGGCCGCCAGGAGCAGCGTCTCTGCCGTGCGGCGATCACCGGCC
>JAXDLE010000174.1:0-6181 GCA_034666725.1 Chloroflexota bacterium | reverse complement strand
TGTGGCAGATCATCAGTGCCGCCCATAACCAGACAAATCGCCTACCTATACTTCCGGACTATTGCACCGTGTCCTTGCGCAGCCTATCGATGCGCCATGCATTTCCGTGAGGCCTGCCGTTCGGCTGAGCCTGCCTGTTTGGCGCGGGCCGCGGTGAGCGCGTGACCGTGGCTCAGACTCAGCCCGCGGCTCAGACGCCGCCCGTGGCAGTCCGTTCCGCCGGTAAGGGCGTCGCGGTCATCATTCCCTGCCTGAACGAGGCGCTGACGATAGGCCGAGTCATCGACGACTTCCGGCGCGAGCTGCCCCAGGCTCAGATCTGGGTGATCGACAACAACTCGACCGACGACACCGCCAAGGTCGCGCTCGAGCACGGCGCCCAGGTGCTGACCGAGACCCGCCGTGGCAAGGGCTTTGCCGTGCGCACCGCGTTCCGCTCGATCGATGCGGACGCGTACGTGATGGTCGATGGTGACGACACCTACCCGGCGGAGGCGGTGCACGATCTGCTCGCGCCGATCGACGCCGGCCGGGCCGACATGACGGTGGGTTCGCGCACGATGGAAGGCACGCACAGCCAGTTCCACGTCCTGAACCGCTTTGGCAACCGGATGTACGCGGCGCTCGTGCGCTTCCTGCTGCGCGTGCGGCTGACAGACATCCTGTCCGGATTGCGCGTGATGTCGCGCCAGCTGGTGCGCACCGTGCCGATTGCGGCGTCGGGCTTCGAGATCGAGGCCGAGCTCACGGTCAAGACGATCGAGCGCAGCATGCGCATCGTCGAGCTGCCGATCGACCTGCGCGAGCGACCCAAGGGCAGCGCCAGCAAGATCAAGGTCTTTCGCGATGGCGCGCGCATCGCCTGGACCATCGTGCTGCTGTTCCGCGACTACAAGCCGCTGACCTTCTTCGGTGGGCTGGGGCTGGTATTCATGATCCTGGGCCTGATCCCTGGGATCGGCGTCGTGCTCGAGTACGCCCAGACCGGCCTCGTGCCGCGCCTGCCGTCAGCCCTGTTGGCCGCGGTGCTCGAGGTCGTGGGCATCCTCTTGGGCGGCGTGGGCATGGTCCTGAGCTCCATCAGCAAGCGCTTCCAGGAGATCGAGAGCAAGCTCGATCTGATCGCCATGGACCGCGCCGAGACCTCGCGCGAACGGCGCGACGGGAGCGACACGACCGGTCGCTGAAGAGGGCGGACCGGGCACCCAACCTATACTTGGCGGTCTTATGCCGAACCTCCTTTCCCGGTTTCTTGACGCGAACGGGCGCGAAGTGCGCAAGCTCCAACCAATAGTCGACGAGATCAACTCACTCGAGGCCGAGCTCACTCCCCTCAGTGACGATGACATCCGGGCGCGGATGATCGAGCTGCGCGACCAGATCCGCGAGGATGGCGCGCCGAGCGAGCCAGCCGACGAAGAGATCAACGCCGATTCGTCAGAGCGCCGACGCGAGTTGCGCCGCGCGCGCGAGAAGGCCGACGTGAAGCATCTCCAGGGCGTTCTCGACGACGCGCTGCCCGAGGTCTTCGCCGCCGCGCGCGAGATAAGCCGGCGCAAGCTGGGCATGCGCCACTTCGACGTCCAGATGATCGGCGGCATCGTTCTCCACCAGGGCAAGATCGCCGAGATGAAGACGGGCGAGGGCAAGACCCTCGTCGCGCCGCTCGCTGCGGCGCTCAACGCCATGTCGGGCCGCGGCGTCCACGTGGTCACCGTCAATGACTATCTCGCCAAGCGCGACCCGCAGTGGATGGGCCCCATCTTTCACGGCCTCGGCCTGACGGTCGGAATCATCCAGCACGAGAGCGCCTACATCTTCGATCCCGACCATCGCGGCAAGGACGAGGCGCTGCTCAACCTTCGTCCCGTCGAGCGGCGCGAGGCGTACGCGGCCGACGTGACGTACGGCACGAACAACGAATTCGGCTTCGACTACCTGCGCGACAACATGGTCACCGAGCTCGACCAGCGAGTTCAGCGCGGGCGCTATTTCGGCATCGTCGACGAGGTCGACAACATCCTCATCGACGAGGCACGCACGCCACTCATCATCAGCGGCCAGGCCGCCGAATCGGAAGACCTCTATTACCAATTCGCGCGTCTCGTGCCGCGCCTCCAGAAACGGCCCGAAGGCGCCGAGGAGGGCGGCGACTTCTTCATCGACCTCAAGGAGCGCGCTGTCGCCCCGACGGAAGAGGGCGTCACCAAGATCGAGAAGCTGCTCGAGATCGACAACCTGTTCGACACCGACCCGCGCCTGGCGCGCCACTTCGAGCAGGCGCTCCGCGCTCATGCGCTCTATCAGCGCGACCGCGACTACATCGTCGATAACGGCGAGATCGTGATCGTTGACGAGTTCACCGGGCGCAAGATGCCCGGCCGCCGTTGGTCGGAGGGCCTCCACCAGGCGGTCGAGGCCAAGGAAGGGCTGCGCGTCCAGCGCGAGTCGGTGACCCTCGCCACGATCACCTTCCAGAACTACTTCCGGCTGTACGAGAAGCTGTCGGGCATGACCGGCACGGCGCTGACCGAGCACGAGGAGTTCTACAAGATCTACGGCCTCGAGGTGATCGCCGTCCCGACCCATCGGCCGATGGTCCGCGAAGACGCAACAGACGTCGTCTACCGCAGCGAAGACGCCAAGTTCAACGCGTTGATCGATGAAGTGGTCGAGATGAGCGAAGCCGGCCGACCGGTGCTCGTGGGCACGACCAGCGTCGAGAAGAGCGAAGTGCTCTCGGAGATGCTCAAGCGGCGCGGCATCAAGCACGAGGTGCTCAACGCCAAGTTCCACGAGAAGGAAGCGCCGATTGTCGCCCAGGCAGGGCGCTCGGGTGCCGTGACCATCGCCACGAACATGGCCGGCCGCGGCACGGACATCCTGCTCGGCGGCAACCCCGCGGGCATGGCCTCGACCGAGCTCCACCAGCAGGGCATCAATCCCGCGGAAGCGCCACCCGAGGTGTTAGAGGCGGCTCTCGAAAAGGCGCGGGCCGACACGTCTGAAGACCACGAGCGAGTGGTCGCCGCGGGTGGCCTGCACATCATCGGCACAGAGCGCCATGAGGCGCGGCGCATCGACAACCAGCTGCGCGGCCGTGCCGGCCGCCAGGGCGACCCCGGCTCATCGCGTTTCTACCTGTCGCTCGAGGACATCCTCATGAAGCGCTTCGCTTCGGAGCGGGTGACGGGCCTGATGGAGCGCATGGGTCTCCAGGGCGACGTGTCGCTTGAGCACGGCCTGGTGTCGCGCACCATTGAGAGTGCCCAGACCCGGGTCGAGGGCTACAACTTCGACATCCGCAAGCGCGTCGTCGAGTACGACGACGTCATCAACAAGCAGCGCGAGACGATCTACGCCGAGCGCGACAAGGTGCTCAACAACGAGGACCTGACCGACACGGTCCGGGAATTCATCGACGCCGAGATCGAGGCGCTGGTCGACGGGCACATGGCCGGGTCGGAAAACGAATGGGACTACGACGGGCTGGCGCGCGAGATAAGCCAGATGGGTCTCGTGGGCGACGACCTCGACGCCGACGGCCTGGCCGAGTTCGCCGAGCGCGAGAGCCTGCTCGAGCACCTCCGCGTGGCGGTTGATAACACGCTGGAGCAGCGCGAGCGGGAACTCGGCCCGGACGTATGGGCGCAGGTCGAGCGACTGGTCCTGCTCCGCTCCATCGACTCCCTCTGGGTCGATCACCTGACCGAACTCGACGACATGCGGCGCGGCATAGGCCTGCGCGGCTACGGCGGCACAGACCCGCTGAACGAGTTCAAGCGCGAGGCATTCAAGCTATACGAGGAGCTGCGCGGCTTCATCAGCAAGCAGGTCGCGAACACGATCTTCCGCGTCCAGGTGACGCAGCAGCCCCAGTCGCAAACGTTCCCGATGCCCGTCCCGGACGGGTTCAATTCGACGGGTACCGATGGCAACGGGTCAGGCGCGGACAGGATCACTCCCGTCGATGGCGGCCACGTCCACTCCGATGGGACGTTCCACGCGCAGGACGCGGCACCCGCCGGATCGAAGTCCAAGTCAGCGGCAGCGGCTGGCGTCGCGTTGAGCGGTCTAAAGACCGCCCAGCGTCAGGGCGAGATCCAGTACTCCGCGGGAGACCAGGTCGCGGCAGCCGGCGCGGCGCGTGGCGCCAAGCCCAAGGCCGCGGAGGGACCCAAGCTCGGACGAAATGACCTCTGCTATTGCGGCAGCGGCAAGAAGTACAAGCGCTGCCACGGAGCTTGAAAGCCACCGCGACGGCGAATCCGCGGATCCTCGAGTGGGAAGGTGTCCTCAACGCCCGTGACACAGGCGGCATCCCGGCCGCGACCGGGACAATTCGGCGCGGCGCTCTTGTTCGCTCGGGCGTCCTGAACGGCCTGACCCCGGCCGGCGTCGAAGCACTGACGGAGCACGGCGTTCGGACAGTCATCGACGTGCGCGCCGCGGACGAGATCGCCGACCACTGGGATCGCTATCCGCTGCGCGAGCACCCAATCGTGGGCTATCGCAACCTCTCGTTCACCGCCGGCCACGATGAGCGGATGCGCGACCAGGTGCGTGCCGTCTACGCCGCGGCACAGAGCCGCGAGGAGATCAACCGGCTCGACCTGGACAACCATCGCGACGGCATTGCCGCGATCGTCGCTGCCATCGCCGACGCGCCGCCGGGCGGCGTGCTGATCCACTGTCACGCGGGCAAGGACCGGACGGGCCTCGTCGTGGCGCTGACGCTGTCCGCCATCGGCGTGAGCGATGAGGACATAGCCGACGACTACGCGCTGTCACAACTCGTTCTCGACGAGCTGGTCAGGGAATGGTTCGCGTACATCGGCGCGGCGGCGTCAGAGCAGGGCCGGTTGCGGGCGCTCGCCGACCCGAGCCGCGATGCGATGCTCGGCACGCTCGATCACCTGCACCAGCGTTATGGCGGCGCGCAGGCTTACCTGCTCGGCGCGGGCGTTACCGAAGCGCAGCTGGCGCGCCTGCTTGCGCGGCTCGTCGACGCAGATGGCTCAAGCCAAGCTTGATGGACGACCTGGCGCGCGATTACCTGCTCATCGCGCTGGCGATCGGCGAGATCCAGGAGGGCATCGTCGACTCGTATTACGGCCCACCTGAGCTGCGCCAGCAGGCGGCCGAGGCCAACTTGGGCGCGGCTGCGCTCGCGGGCCGCGCGGCAGAGCTACGCGCCCGCCTGGGTGAGGCGACCGACGACAAACAACGCGCGCAGTGGCTCGATCGGCAGCTGCTCGGCCTCGAGACAATCGCGCGCCGGCTCGCCGGCGACGACCTGCCCTACCTGGTTGAGGTCGAGCAATGCTTCGATGCGGCGCCCGAGCCGACGCCCCCCGAGGACTATGCGAAAACCCGCGCGGAGCTCGACGAGCTGCTGCCGGGCGGCGGCGATCTGCGCGAGCGGCTGGCCGAGCGCGACCGGCGCATGACCGTGCCGGCTGACCGACTACCCGCGATCGTCGATTGGGTCGCTGCACAGCTGCGCACGGCGTCAGCTCAAATCTGGTCGTTGCCCGACGGCGAGCGGCTCGAATTCAGCATGGTGAAGGACGAGCCGTGGTCGGCCTACAACTGGTACGACGGCAGCCTGACATCGCGCATCGAGGTCAACACCGACCTGCCCATGCGCGCACAGCAGCTCGCCGGCACCCTCGCCCACGAGACCTTTCCCGGCACCACATGGAGCATGCCTGGAAGGAGACGCGGCTCTATCGCGAGCGCGGCTACGGCGAGGCGAGCGCACAGCTCATCAACACGCCCGAGGCGTACATCAGCGAGGGCCTGGCCGAGGTGGGCGCGTGGCTGCTCAACGATGAGAAGCGCTTCCAGGAATTGTTGCTCGGCGTGTGCGAGCGGGCGGGAATTGCCATCACCGCGGATGACGCGGAACGCGAGTGGCGCACGACCGCGGCGTTGCACCGTTTGCGCGGCGCGGGCGGCGATGCCGCACTCCAGCTGCATGTCGCAAAACGCTCGCGCGAGGATGTCGTTCGCTTCCTCGAGCAGGACGCGCTGTCGACCCGTGAGCGCGCCGTGAAGAGCCTTGAGTTCATCGACCATCCGCTCTGGCGGACATATGTCTTCTGCTATGCCGGTGGCGAGCGGCTGCTGAATCGGTGGGTTGAATCAGCCGGCGACAAATCGGCCCAACATGCCCGCT
>JAXDLE010000173.1:0-19652 GCA_034666725.1 Chloroflexota bacterium | reverse complement strand
CCAGCTCGACTTGCGGAATTCGTCGATCACGTTCGCGTCGAGCGCGTCGTTGGTATTGAGCTTCGCCTGAGCGAGCGTTACGGGCATCTGGTTGTCTCCTCAGCTATTGGCCGCCGCTCAGGCGGCTCGTCAGCGTTTCTGGTTGTTCGCGATTCGCTCGCCGATTGCGTCTTCGAGCGACTCGGGTGCTTTCTTTGTCCCGCCTTCGGAACCGCCCCAGCTACCGCCGGGCGCGGCGTGCGCCTTGGTAGCGAACGCTTCGGGGTAATTCGCCCTGAGCTTCTCGATCGCTTCGGCGACACCTGCGACGGCGCCGCTGTCGTTGTCGACCTTGAGCTCACGCACCTCGGGTGCGCTGACGAACAGACCCAGAAGGTGGTCGTTCGCGATACCGGCCCCTCGGAGTGCCCCTCGGACCTCTGCCTCGCGGATCCGCGCCTGCCACTTGGCTCGCTCGGATGCGGTTGCTTCGCGAACGGCCGCGGTGACGGCCTTCTCGTGCTCGCTCTGCGATCCCGCCTGGATCTCTTCCAGCTGCGCGCGGAGTGTCTTGGCCTCGGTCTCAGCTGCCTCGCGAGCATCGCGCTCGGCTTTCAAGGCGGCCTTGCCGGATTCTCCAAGGGCTGCGTCGCCCGTCGCGGGCTTGGCGGCCGCTGCAGGGTCGTTCCCTGCTGCCGTGGCTGGCATCGCACCAGCGCCGGCCCCTGTCTTGGCGGATTGATCCGGCATCGCACCGGTTCCAGGCATCGCGCCTGTCCCGCCTCCGTTGCCTCCGTCGCCGTCCGGTGCGAACCGGTTCGGCGCGAATAGCAGCGGTATCAGGTGTTTCAACATCTACGTTGCTCCTCCGGGATTGCTGTTGTCAAGCCCATTTGGCTCATTTGTTCCAACCGGCTCGTCACCCGGCTCGTCAGTCGCAGCTGCGTCGGGCGCCGCCAGCGTCTCGGCGGTCTTCATCCGGCGCCAGCGACGGATCTCGTGCGGCGTGGCGGGGATGCGCTCCCAGATCGCCTGCTGCGGCACGCCGATCGGGTCGGCCGCGAGCTTCGAGAGAGCGTCGACGTGCTGACTCTCGGTGCGCCGCTCGGCGTCGCCCCAGATGACCTCTCCGTGGCGCATCGCCTGGGCGCGCTCTTCGTCGCCGGTCATCAGGAACGCGAGGCGCATCGCGTTGCGCCAGCCCATGCCTTTGTCGCGCTGATGGCCTTCGCACTTATCGACCAGGGCGGTCTCTGCCGCGGTGATCGACTCGCCCGAGGGCGGAACCGACGTCGGCATGTTGAGCAGGAAGTGGTAAGGCGTGAACGAGTCTGTGGCGATGTCGGCGCGGATCTGGTCGAGCGCCTTGACGTACTGGTCGAGGGTGGCCGCGGCGAACTGCCCGAACGTGGCGTCGGGCGAGGGGACCGTAATCCAGCGGTTCTGGCCGGTCTGCACGCCCGAACGTGGCGCCGGCGCGACCGTTCCGGTCGCATCAACGGCCACCTCATCGGCTGGGCCATCGACGCCGGATGCATAGCGCTGCGGATAGGCCAGCTCGTGAGAGGTCACGGCCATGTCCATGAGCGTCTTGTTGTAGTGGTCGATGCGCGACAAGACCGCCTCGTGCTCGCCTTCGGGCGACCCGGCCAGGCGTGGGTCGTTGGGCAGCAGCACGACCGGCACCTCGCCGAGCGGATTGCGCTCCCACCAGGAGCTCTTGCCCGCCGGCGTGCGGCGCTCCCACTGCGCCGGCGTCGTCGCGAAGAGCTGGTTCATGAACCAGTCCATCTGGTTCGGTTGGCGGTCCTGCCAATACTCGATGTGATCGGGGAAGTAGAGGATGTACAGCCGCCGGCGAGCGTCGTCGTCCCACCAGGTCTTGAGCGCCGCGAGGCGGATGCGGCGATCGCCGGCAGGGGTCCAGACGATGACGTTGTTCGGCTGCTGGGCGGTGATGATCGGTGTCGCCGGATCCCGCGGGTTCGGCTCAATGAGCACGGGACACTCGCCCTTCACCAGCGACTCGATGATCGCCTTCTCGGATTCGGCCTCCATCTCGTTCTCGCCCCAGATGCGAGCGGCCTCGTCGTCGGCGTCAGGCTCGTCCATCCCGAGACGAAAGCCGAGCACGACGAGCCGGCCGGCGGCGGCATTGACGATCAGTTTCGAGTGGTTGGCCGACAGGAAGTTCGGGAACATGCGCGACACGTCCGATTCGCGCCAGGCCTGCGAGGCGAGATCGCTCAGCCTTTGCGTGCCTCGGTAGTACGCCTCGAGCAGATCGAACCGGCGCTGGCGCATGGCGAGCGCCTTTGAGAGCCGCTCGATCCACCACTCCGACGAACCCTGCTTGAAGCTCGATGAGGGCAACTGGCCATCCGCGGGACCAGGCAGCGTGCGATTGACGGCCGTGGGATCGAGGGTCATGACGGTCGACCTCCGAAGTGCATGCGACGTGACGCCGGCCGCGGCGCAATGCGCGCGCGATGCGCGGCGAGCATTGCCGCGCGAGCTGCTGGACCGGCCGCCTCGACAGTCCAGCCCTTGGTCGCTTCGTCGGCTTCGACAGCGCCGATCTGCGCAGTCAGATCGCTGCCGCCGTCGTGAACGAGCTCGCCGTTGATCGCGGCGTTGAGCAACGTCTCGGCGGCTGGCGCCAGACGCTCCTGGCTGTTCGGGATGTCGATGAAGACGAGGTCGTCGCGCTCGAGCTTCTGCTTGGAGCCCTCGAAGAACGAGCCGTGGTACACGAACTCCGGTCCGTGCTGCGGCACGAGGTGATCGCGGCCCTTGGGGTGATAGCGCTTGACCATGACGACATGCGCGGGGTAGCGCTTGTGCAGGCCGCGCAGGTGGTCCTCGATCTCGTCGACGCGCACGTATTCGCCAGTGGCCTCTGGCGCGGAGAACGTGCGAGCCCGAAGCGCGATGCCGCCTGGCTGCAGCTGTGCGATCGCAACAGCCGCGCTGCGATGGTCGTGGGCGATGCTGACGACGACGTAGGTCGGCAGGTCCGCGCGCATCACGACGTCGCCGGCGGCGGCCTCCCAGACATCGGCTGGCATCCACGCGTTGGCTTCGTCGCTCGCCTTCGTCCGAACGTTGAACGTGTAGCGCAGCTTCTCGCCCCACGGAACCTTCGGCTCGTTGACGTCGGCGAGGATCCGCGCGACGTGGTCGAGCATCCAGGGCACGTCGCGGTAGACCTCGCGGATGGCGGCGAGTTTCTCGTCGTCGGTCCAGCTCTCATCGGGGCGCTTGCTCGGGCGCGTCGCGAAGCGATACACGCCTGGGCCGTCCTCGCCCCACCACTCCTCGGCGACCGTCTCAGTGCCTTCGATGGGCGCGTTGTTGGTGAAGTGCGCCCAGCCGTCGTTCTTGGTGAGGTTGCGCAGGATGGTGCGCACGAGCTCGTCGCCGTTGTTGGACGGGTCGAGCAGCTGGCCCTCGTCGATCACAGCGTGTGTGATCGGCTGGCCTTCCTTCGAGCCGGCGCGGGTCGACACGCGCTCCATGAACGCGCCGGGCATGTCCGTCGCGTAGCAGCGGGTGATGCCCGGGTCGATGCGGAGCGTCTCGGCGATGGTGCCGCTGCGCGCCTCGAGGAGTGAGCGCATCGGGTTCCAGGCGTTGCCGGTCTGCGATTCGGAGACGGCCGCGACCTGGATCCATGGAGCCGGGCTGTTGGACGTACCCCACGGCCGGCCGACGGGCTGGCCGTCGGCGTCCCAGCCATCAGGCAGCACCGGGCCCTTGAACTCGGCGATCATCAGGATCCCCGAGAAAGGGCCCTTGCCCCAGCCCTTTGCCTCTTCCTCGTGAACACGACGCACCAGGCGCCGGCCGGTAAGCGGGTCGAGCTCGTAGATGTGCAGGATGCGGCGCGCCTGCTCGTCGGTTAGTCGCAGCGGCTCGCGCTCGTTGCGCGGGTTGGGCAGATACGCGGTCAGGAAGTCGAGGACCTGCCAGCCGAGGGTCGGGAACTCCCCTGGAAACCGCGGACGCCAGCCACGCCGAATTGGCCTCGTCGATCGAGGTGTCGGCGTAGTCGGAGCGAGCGCGAGTGTCATCTCACCGCCCGGAGATGGCCATATGGCGACCCGGCCGCGCGGCGACGTGGTCCAATCGCGTCTGGCTCTGGCTCGATCCACCGGCGGTCCTGGCGACCCTTCGGTGTGATGCCGAGCGTGTCCGCGAGAAGGCGCAGCTCGGCAGCTCGCTGAAACTCGCCGCGCTCGCACTGGTCATAGAGGCGGACGAGCTGACGGAGCATCGGAAAGTCATTGGGGGTCCAGTGCGATGCGAACCACGCCTTGAACCAGGTGACCCAGGCTTCTCGGCTGGCCGCGAGCAGCCCGTCCGGCGGATCCGGGATGGCGCCGTGCTGCCAGCCGAAGCCGGGCGCGGCCTTCCACTCGCCGCGGATCGGCTTGTCGGACTTGTTGCGTCGCTCGCGCTTCGGCGCGCGCCCCGTGCCGGCCACCTATGCACGGCTCAGCGCCGTCGCCGACGAGTCGGCATGTCGATCCAGCGCTGCGTGCTGTTGCATGAGCGGCAGGCGCGTTCGATTGGACCGTCGATCGAGCCGCCCAGGCCGAGCGGGTAGATGTGGTTGAGGCTGAGCGGGTTGCGCTTCGTGATCGGACGCCCGCAGCGCGGACAGCGCGTAGCGCCCGTGGCGCGGAAGGCCTTCCCTTCGCGTCGACGTCGACGCCGCCAGGCGGGATCGTCGTAGGCCTTGTTCCGCACCGCGCGTCGGAAGCCGCGATTGCAGCTGACGCAGTACGTGCCGTTCGTGGTCGGCAGCCCGCACTTCATGCATGCGCTGGCCACTCACCTGCCACCTCGGACCGGAACCAGGTTGATCGTGCCGTCGCGCTTGATCTCCGGCCGAACGTCGAGTTCGACCCAGCCCTTCGTGCCTATCGGCCGGCCCTCGATGCGGATGAAGCGTGAGGCCAGCTGCACCAGGCGAGCGGACCCAGTCCAAGCGGCGAGGCGAACCAGCCAGCCGCGGCGGGTGCGCCACTCGAGCGTGGCCTGTAGCTGCTCGGTGCGCGAGCGCTCCTTGGCGACTTTGCGCTGCCGCGACCGCTGCGCCATCAAATGCCCGCCGTCAGCCACGCGACGAGATGAGGGTTGGAGCGCAGCACGTCGAGCAGGACCGGTGCGAGACGGCCAACGAATTCCTCATCCTCAGCCGACAGCTCTTGGATGTGAAGGCATGCGTGGGCGACTTCGTGCATCACCGTGTCCCGTATCTGCATCTCGTGCTGGTCGGCGTTGACGAGCATCCGCAGATGAGCCATCGCGGTGCGGCCGGCGGAGTGTCCGTCGCGAGCCAGCGACACGCGGTCAGGCGTCACGTACTCGATTGAGAACGCCTGGCCGAGCACGACGACTGAGGTCGGCCGCGCGGCCACCGCCGGCGATGCGTCAGCCACCTGGCTCCTCGGTGACCTTCGGCGATGCGGGTGCCTCGATCGGCGAATGGGCGACGACCGTGCCCGACTCGTCGGTGACACGAACCATCGTGCCGACCTTCAGCTGCGGGTCCGACGTTGGCGTCGTGCTGGTGTTGGCCAGGACGGCGATGTAGACCGCGAGCACGCCGGAAAGAGAATCCAGGATGACGCTCACGGCGGATGGATCGAGGCCTGGCAGCATCACCGGCGTGACCTGCTTGATGAACTGGATCGTGGCCGTGACCAAGGCCATGATCTGGATGGTTGAGCGGCCGAAGATCATTCCTAGTCCTCCGTGAGTAGTGCGCTTGCTTGATTGGCCTTGGCTCGCAGCGCGGCATACATGGCGGCGTAATCGGGCGGGTCGACGGCATCGTCAGGAGCGGGCGGCTCGGGATCAACGATCGGCGGATCAATCGGCCATGCGGGCTCGATGTAGCCCCAGAGCGCTAGGTGGTTGTTGGGCTTCGGATAGAGCCGGTGCTCGATCGTGCCGCGGGCGGGGTTGTAGGCGGAGATGGCCTTGCCGTGCGGGTTCTCGGGGCTCGGCCCTTCCTCGACAACGCCCATGTGGCCCGCGCCGTGGACAGGCTTACCGCCGGCTGCCGGTCCCCACAGGAACACCCAGCCGGGTTCAGGCGTGACCGTCTTGTCGCGGAAGCGGCCATTGGCGTGAGCCCAGGCATCGAAGGCACGCACGTTCGGCAGGGCGCCACCAATCAGATCGCGCAGACCGTCCTTGCTGCCGTTGGGGTCAGGGACGTTGCCGAACGCCTTGCGGACGAGAAGATCGCAGTTGAAGACGCCCACGACATAGGGCCGGCCCAGCATCTTCTCGGCCTCGGCTACGACGGCCTGGGCGTACTCGTTCACGACACCCCTCGCTGCATCCCCTGAGTCCCATCCGCAGTGGTGTGGACGCGGTCACGAAGGGAAGGAGCCGGTCGACAGCGATGCTCAAGACCGACCCACCAGGTTGCGCAATCAGGGCACTTGAATGGACCGAGAGGCGAGGGCGGCGCGGTCAGCTGGACGTTGCGACAACTGTCGCAAATGACACCCGAGACGTGGAAGCAGAAGCCCATCAAGCGGGTACCTCCGCGCGCCGCATGAAGAACGGCAGCGCGTAAAAGTAGCCAGGGTCACCGAGCGTGATGGCCTTCGAGTTGTAGAGCTCGAGGAACCGCAGCTGGCCAACCTCGTCGAGGTGCTGGAAGTAGAACTTGCCGTGACTCGTCGGGCCGCTTGGACCGAAAGCCATCCACCGCTCCGGGTCGTAGTCGTAGAGCGCCCCGTCGCGTTTCGCGATGGCCCGCTGCTCGGCGGTCATGTCCTTGGCACGCACCCACCCTGGCTGCGGCTCGACGATGTTCGAAGAACCGCCGCCGACGTACCTGATCTCGTCGGGTGTGGGGTTGGTCGCGTCGACGTAGATTTTGTAGCTCTTGTCGGTCGGCCCGATCTTGGCACCAGCCGCGATGAGTTCGAAGAGGCTCTCCGGGCTAAGCGAGCCGCAATACGAGCAGGTCGGGCCAAGGTGGTACGAGCTGCTCTCCTCGCGCCAGTGGTCGGGACCAGGGAAGGCGCCCTGGCCGATCTCGTTGCGTCGCGGGCACCAGAGCTCGTCGTTCACTTCGATGACCTCCACGGCCACTTCCAGATGATTACGGAGCCCGCGATCGTCAGGAGCGCGGCCAAAGTGGTCCCGAACATGGCCCGCACCGGGTCGGTCGGCAGAGGCGCGACGAGCGCCCAAGCCGCGGAGAGTGCAAGCAGCAGCGAGACGAGCGCGATCACGAAGACCACCGACACGATGAAGAGCCGTTGGTCGGGGTTTGCCGCACGTCGGGCGAGTGGCACGGACAAACGCAGGACCCAGAACCAGACCAAGGCGTGAACCACGCTCAGGCCGAAGCGGAAGATGAAGTACGCGCGGTCGGTATCAGTCACTTGCCAATGCCCGGGATCCGGCTGAGGCCCTCGATGCCCAAGAGCAGGAGGAGCGCGCCGATGAGGACGCCCAGGGTCGCGTTGTCGAGCTGGAACGTCGGACGGAGAAAGGGAAGCTCGAAGATCCCAGCCAGGACGTAGATGACAACCGCGGCGAGGATGGCCGCGATGCAGACGAGCCGAAAGCGGGAGAGGAGCTCGGCCTCACTTGGGCCACTCTTAGGCACCTCGGCGACGCATGCGCACCGCCGGCCCTGAGCGAAGCCACACCCGGTGGGCGAGCCAGGGCAGGATGTAGTGGTCGAAGACCAGTGCGAGTGCGAAACCGAGGATGACGCCGGCGAGGAAGAGATTCACCGCGTCAGCGCCCCTGCGCTTCGTCGGCGCTCACGCCACCAACTCGAGTGTGGTTGGTCCTGCCGAAATAGAAGCCGATCACGAGGTTCGCCACCCCGGTCAGGAAGAGCATTCCCGCGATCGCCGACGTGATGGCCGAGTTGTCGGCGGCGTGACCGCTCATTGCGGCGACACTCGGCGTCAGGACCAGAACTCCCGTCACGAACAGGGCGGCCTCGACGACTGACAGAGCGATGATCTGCTGCGTGCGCTCCCAAATGCCCGAGATCCGGCGCTGGTCCTCGGTGCGCAGGATGTCCGCGTCCACTCGCGCCGACGATGCGACGCTCTTGGCGGTCGTCTGCGCCGACGTGTCGTTGGGCGGCAGCTCCGGCACTCACAGTGTCCGCGAGAGCGCGGCGGCGGTGCCGTGGGGGGATGCGGCACCGCCGCCCATACGCCGACCGTCGACCAGGGAGGGGGTCGACGGGCGCCAGACAACGACAGTCACTCGACCCACACTCCGACGCCTACGGCGTCAGGTCAAGGCAACTTAGAACGGGCGTTCGGAAATAGAACGAATGTCCATCAGTTTGCCGGCCTGAGCATCAGATGCGGCTAGCCAGTAGGCCAATTCGGCCCGATCGGGCAGCCCGCTCCGCTTCAACATCTGATGCACCCGGGATCGCACCGTCGCCTCGGGCACGTGAAGCTTCACCGCGGCCTTCTTGTAGAGCCAGCCGCTTTCGCGGAGGACACGCAGCGTCTCCAGCTGCTGCAGCGTCAGGGCGGCCAACGGCGAGGTCATGGTTGCTCCTCGAGCAGCGGCCAGCCTGCGCGTTTGAGCCCGAACAGCAGCTCGTCAACTGCACGTTCGGCCTTGTCGCCGACCATCGCGGCGTCGATCTGGTCGTCGGTGTAGCCCATGCGCTCCATCTGGCGGACCGTGTAGTGCGGCGGCCACACCCGTTGACATGACGAACCGAGACGTTCTTCCTTGATGGCGATGAAGAAGCGGCGACCCACGGCGAAAGCCGTGTTGTAGAGCGGTCGTTCGTTCTCGATCGCTTGACGCTCTGCGGCAGAAGCCGCGGCGCGAGTGTCGAAGTGCTCGAACGTCGCCTTCGCAGCCAGGTCCCACCACCGCGCAGTCCCCGCGTGCTGCAGGGAACGATATGCCTGCGCCGAGGTGATCCCGACGTACAGCAGCTGGCCGGCCTCGTCGAAGTAGCGATAGAGGGTCGTCTTGCGCTCGGGTCGTGCGGGAAGGAAGGACCTCATGCCACGAATTCTGAAACCGTGGCTGTCACGGTGACTGTCAACCGGCCATTTCTGAGCGTGAAACCAACTGCCTCTTAATCAGCTGGTTGAAGGTTCGAGTCCTTCTCGGCTCACCACCAACTCCCACACGAACTGCGCCGCCGGTGTCACGGAGCGCCGTTTTCACGTCGCTCTCGTAGCACCGCGGTAGCAAGAATCGGCCCTCGCGGCATCGCCGGGACCGCGCCTGTCCATGGGGGTACACCGCGAACGGGGCGGGTCAAGGTTGACTGCGCGATCCAATCGGTGCAGTCTTTTCGGTGGGAGTGTCGTTCTCTTCGCAAGGGATAGTCCGGATGCGCACGGAGATCGAGAATGCGCTGGCAGCGTGGCGGGATGCTGAGCGCCGACTACAGAACGCGACCGACGGCGACCGCGCGGCACTAGAGGCGGAGGTCGTTCGCCACCGCACGGCATTCCACCATCTCTCCGCCGATCACATGATGGAGCGGATCGACGCGCTCCACGACGCCGAAGAACGACGCCACGCCGAGACCCCGTCGACCGACAAATATCACGAAGTCGCGCGCGAGGAGAAGGCCATCGCTGCAGAGATATTCGATGCAGCCGTGCAGAACGACGAGGACACGCCCGGCAGCTGAGGGTTCGCATCGCGCGGAAGCCTCGTGCCACGCTGTTGAAACGCCTGTGACACCTTGGGCCAACTGCGCCATCGCAGACGCATGGGGTTCGGCCCTACGATGGCGGACGCGAATATGGTGGCCAACCTCACGATCGTCCGTAACCCCGCGTCAGACCGCGAGTTCGAGCGCGTCGTCGCCGAGCTTGTACAGGGCGCCTTGCAGGATCCCCGAGAGCTGGAAGCGCGGCTGCGCGAGAGGTATCCTCGCGCCGTGGTCCGCCCGCGCCTTCTCGCCGGCGAGACGACCGCGACCTGGTACGTCTACCGAGAGGGCCATTGGGTTGCCGGCGAATGACTGACCGAGACAACACGGACCTCAACATTGAAGACCTCCAGGCCGTGTCTCAGGCGGTGGGCACGGACGCGGAGCGCATCGCCAGGCTCGAGGCAGAGAAGCGAACCGTCGATCCCGGCAGTGAGCGTTTCCGGCAGCTGTCAGACGAGATCGAGGCCATTGCCGTCCAGATTCGGTTGGTCAGTCGGGCAGAGAGTGACCTCGCCGACGAGCTGGCGGGCATCCCCGGGCTTCCCACCGTCGAGGAGGCCGACGCAGCGTCGCGGTAGCCGCCCGCCTCAGGACAGCGCCACGGCGCTGCGATCCACCGCTCGCGACGTCGAGAACTGACTTACAGAGCTCCCGCGCATGGCAATTGGTGCACGAACCCAGAAGCGCTGCCAACCATCGTCTCTCTGAGCCAGTCTGGCATCAGGTGAACGGAGCCTTTCAGCGCGTTCGAGCCGTTTCGCCATTCGAGCCGCATCTGCACCCAAAAGAGGTTGTATTCGGTCCAGTATCCGGCGCCTGAGGGTACGTTCCACTGCATGGGCGAAAAGCTATTTGCCGGCGAACTGGTAGAGGCCGTACCGGTCTGCCAAGGACTCGTGTACGGGACGCTGCTGCTACCACCACCCGGCGGCTGCCGCCCGACTGTGAATCGCCATCTCACCACTGTCGCATTCGTCTTGCCATACATCTTTGGTGGCCAGACTTTGACCTTCGTCAGGGCCGTCAGCGACGGATTCGGTTTGAAGTAGATGCAGCGATAGGCTGGCTGCGTCTGGGAATCGGAGATCGACCAGACACCGGGCGTGGCCGAGCTGAATACCAAGGTGGCAGCCGCAGGCTGAGCCGCCAATAGCAACGCTGCTGCACTGATGAAAAATGGCGCTGCTCGCAGAGAGACGCGTCTGAACATGGCCGGTACTACCCCTCCTCGCGGCCCTTCTCAGCCCCCGCCGCCTGCTCGACCGTAGCCACAGTGTGGCGCCACGTCAACGAGCCATCACTTGATCAGCCGGTTGAAGGTTCGAGTCCTTCTCGGCTCACCAAACCACTCCTATCTGCACCGAACGCCACTTGCCGCGTGCGATACTCGCCCAGACGTTGGCCGCGCTCCATGCGCGCGCGTGAGTCAGAGGTGGGGTATGAGCTTCGCGCGGCGGCCCGTGGTCGCATTTGTCTTGGCGCTCGCCATGGTTCTGGTCCTATCTGGAAGCGTGTCTGCGGCCTCGGCGACCGTGACTACGGTGGGGGACACCTGCACTCTGAGCGGCGGCGCGTGGGGGTACGGCAAGGGGGCGCTCAAGGTCACGGCCAGCGAGCATGCGCTTTACGCTGTAGACCGGATCGTGTTCACCGCTTCGCTGATGCACCAGGCGCGCGCAGGTGGCGACGCATGGTCGGTTCACCAAACTCAGCAGCGAACTAGGGTGTTCACGGCGACCGCCACCGGCACGCGCTCGCGCACGTGGACGGCAGTGTGGTATTTCGGTGGTGACACAGCCGTTTACCGCCACCGCATCGAGATGAAGATCGACTTCATGAGTGGGAACGACGCCATCGTGGCGACCCGGGGAGTAATCGGCAGCAGCTGCTAGAGCGGCGCGACTAAAGAGGGAGACGCTGCAGCAGCGCCAGGAGCGGCCGCGTCGGGGCGATCGGCGCCTCGACGACGGGCATGCGCAGCCAGTTGTCGTCACGGACCCCGGGGCGGTAGCGAGCGGCGAGCAGCCGCGCCGAGATCTCGGTGAGACCCATCGAGGCGACGGCCTCGGCGAGGGTCGAGCCTTCGCCGCGCAACCCACGACTGACCACTGTCCGTTCGGTATCTGTGAGCACGCCACCCAGGCGCGCGCGGCGCTCTTCGAAGGGGAGGGTCATCAGCGACGAGCCCAGGTCGTAGAGCAGGTCCGACGCGACAAACGCCGGCGTCCCGACGGCATTGCCGGGCTCGGCGAGGCGGCGGCGCAACAGCTCACCGTCAGGTCGGCCTTCGTCATCTAATACGAGAAGGGTCCCCTCAACGATCAGCTGGTCGTGCGCGAAGTCGGCGCCCATCTCCGCCAGCTCGGGGAAAGCCGCCGATGGATCGGCTAGGTGCTCGATCTGGAATCTGGCCTTGAAGTCGGTGACCCAGGCAAGCGCGGACGTACCGGGCCACCAGGGCTCGAAGAACCAATCCAGATCGTCGAACGGCGCGTCCAAGTGGACGGGCATCATCGGCCGAAGCCGGTCGGGGAGGGCGCGCCGCGCGGCGGTCTCGATGCTGAGCGGCAGCTGCTCAGCCGCCGCCGATTTGCCCTGCGTCAAGCCGCCTTGCGCTTGGCCTTGGGCCTGGACTCCGCTGCGGCCTTCTGTTTGGCCGTCGTCGCCTTCGCCTTCGCGGCCGGCTTCGCAGCGGCCGGCTTGGCCGCCGCCTTCTTTGCCGCGGGCTTAGGCGCAGCCGCGCCACGACCGGCCTTCGCCACCCGTGCTGCCGCCACCGACGCCTCGAGGACGCTCATCAGGTCGGCGATCTTGGTCGGCTTCTCGGCGGCCTTGTGGGCGACGACCGGCTGGCCGTCGACCTTGGCCTCGATGACCGCCTCGAGCGCCTTGCGGTACTCGTCCTCGTAGTTGGCCGGGTCGAACTCCCCGCGCATTGCCGCCACGAGCTGCTTGGCCATTGCCTTCTCCGACGGCTTGAACTTGAAGTCCTCGTCGGGCAGGTCGAGCTCGGCGGTCGATCGGATCTCATCGGGCCAATAGAGCGTCGAGAGCAGCATCGTGTTCGAGAACGGGTTCAGGGCGGCGAGCGCCTCGCGATCCTTGAGCACAATCTTGCAGATCGCGCTGAGGCCTTCGTCGGCGAGCACTTCCTTCAGCAGGTAGAACGCCTTGCGTGCGACCGGGTCGGGCTCGAGGTAGTAGGCCTGCTTCACGAAGGTTGTGGCCGAGTCGCGCGACGCCTCGACGAACTGCTCGATCTCGATGGCGCGCACCGTTTTGAGCGGCACGGCGTCGAAGTCGGCCTCCTCGATGAGGACGTACTGGCCCTTGGCATACTCGTAGCCGCGCACCGTCTCGCTCCGCGGGATCTCGCCATGAATGGGACAGTGGACCTTCATGTTGATCCGTTGCATGTCCGGCTTGTGCAGCAGGTTGAACGACAGGCCGCCGCGCGCTTCGGTCGCGAGGTACAGCTTGACCGGCACGGTCACCAGGCCGAACTGGATGGCGCCCCGCCACATTGCTCGTGGCATCTGTTTCTCCCTTCGCAGCCGCGGCGCTCGTCACCGCAAGCGAGGCTCGTCCCCGCAGGGTGAATCTTACGCTCCGGGGCGTTTCGGACGCGCACCTTGATGCGCACCTTCTAGTACTTGTGTTGCGACGCGCGCAGTTCGCATCCGGTGCTACGGTGCCCCTGCCGTGTCGTAGTGCTGCCCTCCCGTCCGGGCTAGCCTCGTGTGGGGGCGGTTGCTGCGCGTATCCGTTCTAGTTAGGGGGTATGTCCATGCGCCGTGTTGCATTGGCCATCCTGTCCGGGCTGATGATCGTTGCGCTTATGGCGCCGACGGTCCTTGCAGCCAGGCCGGCCACGTGGTTCGTGGCCAAGTCCAGCGCCGCCGAGGCCGGTGGCGCGCTCCATCTGCTGGCGAAGGCCAAGCACGCCACCCGGGGAATGACGTTCAGCGCCAGCGCTGTCGTTCACTTCGCCAGCGGTGACGTGACTGTTGACCTTTCCCGCCGCGGCAAGTCGTTTGTCGCTGGTGGCAAGGTCGCCGTCCCGGCCGATCAGCCGCTCGGTCCCGTCGCGGTCGACGTGACCATCACCTATGACGGGTTGCCGAACGCGGTACCCACGTTCGACGCTCAGATCGTCGCCGATACAGAAGACGACGAGGACGAGTGATGGGGCGGCCCGCCTCAGCGGGTCGCAGTCATAGGACCAGCGGAGCGAGCGTCCCGAAAGGGGCGCTCGTTCCTTTTTCATGTGGGCACCACGGGTTGGTCACTTTCTCCCGGAATCGCCACTTTCGGGATCGTTCCGCCCAAACGGAACTAACGGCGGATTCTGCTAACCAGCTTGTGCGGCACCTGCGCCACATGGCTGTGAACGAGTCCGGGTTTCCGACCGATCACCTGGGGTCAAGCACAAGCTGAGCTAGCAGTTCCAAGCGGAAGTTCTGCTTGAGCGGAACTATCGGGATTGACCGCCTGGGGCGATCCGAGGGGCCGAGCCTCAGCCTCGAAGGCGGAGCCGGGCGATGATCAGCGCGCCGAACGGCCAGCTCCAGTGGCGCGGCGTGACGCGCGAAGCGACGCCGTCCGAGAAGCGCTTCGAGAACGGCGCGAGGAAGGGCGCGATGAAGTGCATCGTCGTCGCCCCGTCCCAGCTGTAGCGCTCGCCCGCGATCTCGCCCAGGCGCTTCTTGACCGTGAAACGGTTGAAGTGCGTGATGTGCTGCTCGTGGTACGAGAAGGCGCTGCGCCGCGCGATGAGCCGCTCGAGGACGGGCCAGTGCGACGCGTAGTTGGGCGTCGTCACGACGACCACGCCGTTTGGCTTGAGGACGTTCGCGGCACGGTCGAAGATCGAGCGGATCTGGTCGGGATAGAGATGCTCGACCACTTCGATCACGGTCACCGCATCAAAGTGGCCCGATTCGAACGGCCAGTCCTCCTCGGCAGCCACGGTCACGAAACGGCGCGTGGCCGTGCCGTAATGCTCGTTGGCGTAGGCGATCTGGTCGGTCGCGATGTCCATGCCGACCAGCTCGGCCGGAGCACCGCCGGCGGTCAGGTCGTACGAGCCGAGAAATGAACCCGGCCCGCAGCCCACATCCAGGATGCGCCCGCCTCGCGGCAGCTCGACCGCCTCACGTACGCGGGCGAACTTCTGACGATGCCACGCGCGCTGAATTGTCGGGCCGTCGCGCATGACCTGGTCGTAGTAGCCCGGCGGAATCTCGCTGTAGTCGAAGGTCGCGCCATGACCGTGGTCGTGGGCATGCCCGGGCTCGTGGGAGTGCCCAGTCTCGTGCGTGTGCTGCTCTACAGTGTCGGCCATGACGGCGCTCAGTCTGCCATAGCCCGCTGATGCCGCCGACGGAACCAAAGTCACCCATCCGCTCTGGCCTGTCTGTCCTGCGCGGGGATGGGACGGCATGGCTGTTGATCGGCAGCCTCGTCGGGGGGCTCCTGGCGTACGTTTTCCAGGTCGCGGGCGGGCGAGCCCTCGGTAGCGCGGCGTTCGCGCCGATCGCGAACTTATGGACGCTCCAGTACGTGATCATGGCCATCCTGCTGTTCGCGATCGAGCAGTACGAGGTGCGTACCGTGGCCGCGGCCGGGGGCGACGTGCGGGCCCTCCATGGGGCGTGGCCCTTCCTGTGGACCATCATCATCGCGGTAGCGCTGGGTGCCACCGCTCTTCTGGTGGTGTTCGCCGACAAGCTGCTTGGTGGCTCGACCGGCCTCGCGCTGGTCGGCGGTTTGTGGGTGATCACCGCTGGCGCGTTCGGCATGGTTCGCGGCATCTACGGTGGCCGCGCCGAGTACAAGATGTCCGGCATCGCCACCGCGGCCGACTGGCTCGCGCGTATCTCTCTCGCGCTGTTGGTGCTCACGGTGGCGGCCTTCGCAACGACGCGCAACCTTGCCTGGACACTGCCGCTTGGCGCCGTGCCGTTCCTCGTCTGGTGGTGGCTGCGCGGCCGCCATGCCCGCGCCGCTCACACAACTGCCGCTCCTGACCAGTCGCGGCCAGGTTCGTATCTCGCCGGACTGTCGTTCGCAAACGGCTCGTTGCAGCTGCTGCTCGGCATAGGGCCGCTCGTCGTTGTCGCCCTCGGTGAGTCACCCACTGCCGTCAGCGCCTTCTTCGTCACGGCGGCGCTGGCACGTGCGCCGTTCCTGATTGGCATCGGCTTCGTGCCGCGCCTCCTCACGCCGTTGACGCGCATGGCCGAGGCGGGCGACTACGCGCATGTGCGCGGCCTCGCCTGGCTGGTCGTCACCGGCACGATCGCGCTCGCGGCGGTGGCGGGAATTGCCGCGTTCGTGCTGGGGCCGCCGATCGTGAGCCTGCTCTATGGCCACGAGTTCAGTATCTCGGCGCTGGCCACGGCGGCTGCGGTAGCGGCCGTCATCGTCGCTCTCGGCGCGCTCGGCTTGAACCAGGTCGTTCTCGCGGAGGGCCGACCACTCGCGCTGGTGCCGGCCTGGACGGCTGGCCTGATCGCGGCCGCCTTGACGGTCGTGCTGGTGCCGCTCGATCCGCTGCCGCGCGTCGCGATGGCCATGCTCGCCGGCCAATTGGTCGCGGTCGTGGCGCTGGCGGTGGTCGTCACCTCGTCTCGCGGCCGCGAGTGACGCGGCTCCTCCTTGTTGCACTCATTGCCACGGCCTGCTCGATGAGCGGTACACCCAGTCCGTCCGCGGCAATGGGCGCGATCCGGTACGTCTGTTTGGGCGACTCGTACACGATCGGCACCAGCGTGGATGAATCGGCGCGCTGGCCAGACCAGCTGGTTGATCGGCTGGGCGGATCGGTCGGTCTTCAGCTCGTGGCCAACCTGGGTGTCAACGGATATTCGAGCTTCGACGTGGTTGATCGCGAGCTGCCGCAGCTCGAGGCGCTCGACGCCGACTTCTACACGCTGCTCATAGGCGTCAACGATGTCGTGCGCGGGACTCCGGCCGACGAATACCGCGACAACCTCGACCAGATCTTCGATTTCCTGCTCGATCGGGTGCCCGCCAACCGGATCGTGGTGGTGTCGACGCCCGACTACACGCGCACACCTTCAGGCGCGAACTTTGGCGATCCGCTCCAGCAACGGGCGGAAATCAGCGCGTTCAACGCGATCGAACGCGAGGTCGCCCAAGGTCGGGGCATCGCTTTCGTCGACATCTCGAGCGTCGCCGATCAGGCGGAGCGCGACCCGGGCCTGGTGGCGTTCGACGGGCTGCACCCGAGCGGCCAGCAGTACAGCGGCTGGGTCGACCTGATCGCGCCCGTCGTGCAGAACCTGCTCGCTCAGTGACAATGCGCCGATGAACGCGCAGAAGCTGTGGTCGGCACTGGCCGAATCGGTCGGGATAGCCGTCGTCGGCGCGCACGAGCCCCTGCGCCTGTTGACCGCCGCGCTGCTCGCGGGCGGCCACGTCCTGATCGAAGACGTTCCCGGCGTGGGCAAGACGCTGCTCGCCAAATCGTTCGCGAAATCTCTCGGGCTGTCGTTTGCAAGAGTGCAGGGCACGCCCGACCTGCTGCCGAGCGACGTGACGGGCTCGTCCATCCTCGACAGCGGCGCATTCAGGTTCGTGCAGGGGCCAGTGTTCAACAACGTCGTCCTGTTCGACGAGATCAACCGGGCAACGCCGCGTACCCAGAGCGCGCTGCTCGAGGCGATGCAGGAGCGCCAGGCCAGTGTCGACGGCACCACGCATCAATTGCCCAGGCCGTTCATCGTCCTCGCGACGCAGAACCCCATCGAGCTAGAGGGCACCTTCGCCCTGCCTGAGGCGCAGCTCGACCGCTTCCTCGTGCGCGTCGACCTGGGCTACCTCTCGGAATCCGACGAACGCCAGATGCTGCGTCGGCTGCGCGACGGCGACGACCAGGTCGAGAAGATCAAGCCCGTTGTGCAGGCCGCCGATCTGGAGTCAGTCGCCCAATCTGTCCGGGCCGTGCTGGTTGCCGACGAGGTGGAGGGTTATCTCCTGTCGATCATCCGCGCCACGCGCGAGCACGCTGACATCCGCCTGGGTGCGAGCCCGCGCTCGGCGGTCGCGCTTTATCGAACCGCGCAGGCGTGGGCCGCGCTCGACGGACGCGACTTCGTCCTCCCCGATGACGTGCGTCACCTCGTACGGCCGGTGCTGGCCCATCGGCTGGTGCTGGATCTCGACCGCGAGCTGCGTGGCGCGACCCGGCTGGCAGTGCTCGACGAGGTGCTTGCCCGAACACCCGTCCCGGTCGTCGAAGCGGCCTAGCCGCCTGGCGCGCCACAGATGAGGGCGAGACTCCGCGCGGCGTTGGGGGCAATGCGGACGTGGGCAGCGACAGGGGTGCTGGTTGTCCTGGTGGGCATCCTGCTTACCTCGCCACCGGTCATCTTCATCGGCGCGGCGATAGTGCTGGTGCGTCTACTCGCCGAGATCTGGCCGCGCGACGTCCTCGAGTCGCTCGAAGTCGAACATTCGATCAGTCCCGATAGGACCGTCGTCGGCGAAGAGGTCGAGCTGACCCTGTCGGTCTGGAACCGGAGTCGGCTGCCGATTGCGTGGGCGGGCGCGACGGATACCGTCGGTTCGGGCTTGCGAATGCCCGGCAGCGATCAAAGTGTCCACTCGATCGGAGTCGCCGGACCTCTCCGGCCGTACGAGCGGCTCACCCGCCGCGTTCGCGTCGTGCCCATGCGGCGCGGGGTGCACGACATGGGCCCGGTGCGCCTGCGTGTCGCCGAGGTGTTTGGCAGCCACGATCCGTCGCGCGACCCGGGCATCGACGTCGCGCGCGTCATTGCCCGGCCACTGATGGCGCCGGTCGTGGGTGTGCTGCCGGCGAGCGCGCCACTCGCCCAGGCCCGCGCACGACGCTCGCTCTTCACTGACCCCGCGCTGTTCGCCGGGACGCGGCCGTTCCAGGCAGGCGATCCAGTGCGCTCCATCCACTGGCGCGCGTCGGCGCGTGAGGGCGTGCTCCAGGCCAAGCGCTTCGAGCCGGCGCTGTCGCGCCAGGCAATGCTCGTGTTCGACGTCCAGACCATCGAGGGCGACTACTGGTTGCTCATCTTCGACGAGGCACTCTTCGAGAACCTGTGCGTGGCCGCGCTGTCGGTGGCGCGTTCGATGGTCAGCGACGCCACGGCGGTTGGTTTCGCGGCTGCCGGTTTCACCGGGACGACGCAGCGCTATGTCTTCCTGCCGCCGCGCGCCGACTGGACGCAGGTCGGGCGCATCGGCGATGCGCTGGCGCGATTGGGCGTGGAGTGCTCCGCGCCGCTCACCACACTGCTTGCCTGGCTGCCGCGTCGGGTTGCGCCCGGCTCGACGCTGGTCGTCCTGACGGGTCGCTCGCCACTGTCCAACCTGGCCGTCACCCGGCGCCTGCAGGAGAGTGGCTTCAACGTTCATTTCCTCGTGATGCCGGAGGCGCACGAGTTCATCACCGAGTCACGCACGGCAGGTTTGTCTGTGCGGCCGGTGCGGGTCGAACGCGACAGGGAGGTGCCGCATGCGGTTGTCGTCGCAGCGGCTTGAGCGGCTCTGGCTGCTGGCCGGTCCGGCTCTTCGCGTCGCTGCAGAGGCGGGCTTTTTCACGGTGCTCTACGCAGCACTTTCGGTGACTCTGGAGGGCCGTGAACCGGTGCTCGGGCCCTTGGAGTTCACCCTGGCTGTTGGGCTGGGTGCGCTGATCGGCACCTTCGCCGAACGGAACCCCGTGCTGGGTGCGCCGGCCCTGGTGATCGGCGTAGTTGGCGTCGGCCTCGCTTGCTGGCTCGCGAGTCCCGATGCTCGGGCCGTCGCGGGCATTTCAGTTGGTTATGCGCTTGTGACGCACGGGATTGGCTGGCTGGGCGCCTTTGCTGTTCTGCGTGGCTCCTTCATTCGCGCGAGGGGCGACGGCTCGTGGCAGTTCGAGCCGTTGCTGCAGAGGCTGCTTCCGGCGATCGCTGTCGTGTGGGCT
>JAXDLE010000172.1:0-8112 GCA_034666725.1 Chloroflexota bacterium | reverse complement strand
CTCGACCAGATCCTTCAGGCGGATCTTCTGGCGGTTGAGGAGGTACTCGTTCTCGCCCGATCGGTAGAGCCGACGACCAATCTCGACCTCGCCGAAGTCGACCGGCAGAAGGCGGTCGGAGTTGTCGATGACGAGCGTCACATCGGCCATACCGATTGCCCGGCGGGCCGACGACCCCGCGAAGATCACGTCTTCGGAACGGCGAGTGCGCAGCATCCGGCCCTGCTCGCCCAGCGTCCAGCGCAGCGCGTCGGCGAGATTGCTCTTGCCACTGCCATTGGGACCGACGACGGCGCTGATGCCCTCGCCGAACTCGACCGTCGTCCGCTCGGCGAACGACTTGAAGCCCACGAGCCGCAAAGCTGTGAGACGGCGGCTCACTTGCGGGCGCCCGGCTCGGCTGACTCGGCGTCGAGCGCCACTAGGGCATTGCCTGCTGCTTCAGTCTCAGCCTCGCGCCGGCTGCGGCCCTCGCCGCGACCCATGGCGCGTCCGCCGACGCGCACCTCGACCACGTAATGCCGCGCGTGGGGCGGACCTGCGTCGCTCAGCAGCTCGTAATGTGGCGCGCGGCCGGTCGTGGCGTAGGCGCGCTCCTGGAGGACGCTCTTGGATGGCTTGAGAGCGTCGAGCGCGCCCTGTTCGGCGAGCTCCGGCTCGGCGACCTTGCGCAGCCAGCGCTTGGTCCGCGCGAGTCCCAGCTCGAGATAGACGGCGCCGCATACCGCCTCGAATGTAGCGGCCAAGACGGACTTGCGGCTGCGCTCGTCGGCCGACGTCGCGCCCAGGCCCAGGCGCAGGTACGAGCCGAGCTCGAGCCTCTGGGCGATGCGCGACAGGCCGCGTGCCGAGACGACGGCCGCGCGGCGAGTGGTCAATGAGCCTTCGTCGTCATCCGGGTACCGCTCGAACAGCGCCTCCGAGACGATCACCGAGATGACCGCGTCGCCCAGGAACTCGAGCCGCTCGTTGGACGCGCCAACAGCAGGCTGCTCATGAACGTAGCTGCTGTGGACGAGCGCCTGCTCGAGGAAAGTGAGGTCGCTGAAGGAAAGGCCCAGACGACTCGCGAGCTCGCGCGCCGGCGTGACTGATTTCGACTCCGCAGGAGCCGTCACGGCCTCTGCTGCGCGTTCTTCGCGACCCCGCTCCGGCGGAGCGTGGACGCGTCGTCCTTGCGGTGAACCCGTTTGGGGCGGGTTGCTACTTGCCCTTGTCCTCGACGTAGTCGACGGCGTCCTGGACGGTGCGGATCTTCTCGGCATCTTCGTCCGAGATCTCGGCACCAAACTCCTCCTCGAGGCTCATGATCAGCTCGACCAGGTCGAGCGAGTCGGCGTTCAGGTCGTCGACGAACGAGGCCTCGGGCGTTACCTGCTCCTCATCGACGCCCAGCTGCTCGATGACGATCTTCTTAAGGCGCTCGTAGGTCTCTGCTGTCACTGGTGCTCCCTCTCCTGTGTTTGGCGGTCTCTGGCGACTCGCCCGAGCACTCCGTTGAGCAGCCGGCGGGCCGGTTCGCCACTGTATGTGCGAGCGAGTTCGACCCACTCTGCGATGGCCACAGATGGCGGCGTCGCGGGCGAGTGTAGCAGTTCAGAAATGGCCGAACGCAACAGCGCGCGGTCGATTCTGGCGAGCTGGACGACCGGGTAGCGCGGCGCCAGCGAGCCGATCTGGGCATCGATCTGATCGCGCCGCTCAACGACCGCGCCGACGATCTCGCGGGCGAGCAGGGCAGTGTCGTCACCGGTGCCTTCCTCGGTGATGCGCCGCTCGAGGATGCTGGCCGCCGTGTGCTGGCCAAAGTCGGCCTCGAAGACCGCCCCCAGGGCTAGTCGACGCGCCTCGCGTTGGTCCTCATGCGAGGGCATCAGCGATCCGATCGGGGATGCGCGCGCGTGCCGCGGCGGCGGTCACCTCGACCGCGAAGCCGATCATCCGGCGCCGCGCCCGACCGTGGGTGATGAGCACCGTGCCCTTGACGCCAAGAAGCGGCGCTCCGCCCAGGCGCTCATAGTCGAAGCGTTTGCGAATGCGCGCGATGCCGGGGCGCATGAAGAAGTAGCCGAGCGGGCCCCAGGGCGGTCTGCGGAACTCGGTCCGGAGCATGTCGAATATGAAGCTCGACAAGCCCTCGAAGAACTTGATGGTGACGTTGCCCACCGACGCGTCGCACACGACAACATCTGCTGGGTGGTGCGGCAGGTCCCTGCCCTCGGCGTTGCCTATGAAGCGCAGCGGACTGGCCGCGATCAGCTCGGTTGCTTCCTGGACGCGCGCCTCGCCCTTGCCACCCTCCTCGCCGATCGACAGCAGTGCAACAGACGGGTCGGGCACCCCGAACACCTGTTCGGCCAGGATCGCGCCCATGCGCGCGTACTGATACAGGTTCAGCCCGGATGAGTCAGTCGTGGCGCCTATGTCGAGCAGCACCATGGGCCCCTTGTCGGTCACCATCTGCACGGCGAGTGCTGGGCGATCGACACCCTTGAGCCGGCCCAGGAACAGGATGGCCGATGCAACGCCGGCGCCGGTGTGGCCGGCGGTGACGACAGCGTCGGCCTCGCCCTGTTTGACGAGGCGCATGCACACGTTGATGGACGCGTCGCGCTTGCTGCGCACAGCGGCAGCGGGATGCTCCTCCATCGACACCGATTGGGACGCCTGGACGATGCTGACATTGGCCGGTCGATCCGCGCCCATGAAGGGCAGGATCCGCGGCTCGTCGCCGACGAGGATGACGTCCGTGTCAGGATGGAGGCGCGCCCAGTCGACGCTGCCGATTACGACTTCTTCGGGCGCGTGGTCGCCGCCCATCGCGTCTACGGCGACGCGAACGCGGCCGGACGCGGACTCATGACCAGCGCGCAGGACCTCGAGGTCCATTTGCTATCTGTCCTGGTGCGACAGCCGCGCGTGTTGCGCTTGCGCCTTAGGACGCCGCCTCGGGCTTGGTCTTTGACTTGATGCGCACTGCCTCGCGGCCGTTGTACCAGCCGCAGGTGTCGCACGCGTGATGGGCGCGCTTCTGGGCGTGGCAGTGCGGGCACTCCTCGAGCTGGAGCGCGGTCAGCGCGTGATGCGCGCGGTGGTCACCCTGGCGCGCGTGCGAGACGCGCCTCTTGGGAACTCCCATGACGTGATTACTCCTCGATCCCTAGTTGGTCTTGGTGGTGTCGTGCCAGTCGGCCAGGGCGGCCAGCCGCGGGTCGACTGGATCGTCGGCGTGGCTGTGCGCAGGGGCAGCGTTCAAATCGATGCCGCACACCGGACATAGGCCGCGGCAGTCGGGGCGGCAGAGTAGCGCAATCGGCTCGGCAAGGCTTATCGCCTCGCGAATCGGCTCGCCCAGGTCGAGCTCATGGTGGTCATCAAGGCGCAGCGCATCCGGCTCCGTATCGAGATCAACCGGCCGGCCCGTATCGATGTCGATTGACGGCAGCGCCTCTTCGTCGATCTCGATCGAGATGGGTGTCACGACCTGCTTCAGGCAGCGGCTGCAGCTGCCCTCGATTGCCGTCGAGATAGTCGCACGGGCGAGGATGCTGCGGCCTGTGTGCGATAAGCGAACCTCGCCCGCGATGGGCGCGGCAAGGTGCATGTCGTCGTAGAGCGCCACGTCCCTGGTATCGACCTCGTGGCGCTGCTCCGTGCCGGGCGCTGATCGAAGCAGGGTCGCGACGTTATAGCTGAGCACGGCTGCCCTCGGACTGGCTCGGCTCGAAGTGATCTTGCTCGGCGGGTGGGGCGAAGCCATCGGCATTGGCGCCGTCATCGGCGTCGGGGTGGCGGTCATCGAGAAGTGCGAGGCCGCGCTTGATGCTCTGCAGCGCGCGGATGCATTCACCTTCGAGCTTCACGAGCACGCTCTGGGCGTACTCGTCGGCGCCACGCCGAATCTCGTCCGCCTCGCGCTGACCATTGGCAATGATCTCTGCCGAGCGGATCTCCGCGGCTCGCGTCAGCTCGCGCTCCTCGATCAGGAACGCCGCCTGCTCCTGGGCGCGCGCCAGGATACGCTCAGCCTCTTCTTGGGCACGCTCGACGATGCGCTCGGTTTCCTCGTTGATGCGCTTGGCGGCGCGGATCTCCTCAGGCACCGCGACACGCAGCTGATCGAGCAGATCAAGCGCACGCGCCTGGTCGATTATCACGTTGCTGGTCAGCGGCATGTTGCGGCCGCCCGAGATCAGCCGCTCCAGCTGCTCGATGAGAAAGATGATGTCGATCGGAGTATCCCCAAAGGTGCGCCGGGCGGCGGTCGAGGCGCTCGCCCTTAGTGGCGAATTGTATGGGCTACCGCTTCAGGCGGCGGACGACGGCAGATGGCACGAAGCGACTCACGTCGCCACCGAACGCGGCGATCTCCTTGACCAGGCTCGAGCTCAGGTAGGCGTGCTCAAGGGCGGTCATGAAGAAGATGGTGTCGACATCGGGCGCGAGCTTGCGATTGGTATGGGCCATCTGGAGCTCGCTTTCGAAGTCGCTGACCGCGCGCAGCCCGCGCACGACGAAGGTGGCACCGATTCGGCCGCAGAAGTCGACGGTCAGGCCGTCGAAGCCGGCCACTTCCACCTTCTCCGAGGCGCCACCTTCCTCGTTCAGCGCCTCGGTCAGGGCCGCGATCCGCTCGTCGAGGCTGAGCAACGGCGACTTCTTGGGGTTTACGAGCACGCCTACGACGAGCTTGTCGAATACCGCGCTCGCGCGGCGAATGACGTCGAGGTGCCCGAACGTGACTGGATCGAACGAGCCCGGGTAGAGCGCGGTGGTCATGCTCCCTCCTCGGTCAGATGGTAGAAGGTGAGCGCGGTCTCGCCGAAGCGCTTGACGCGCCCCTTGGCGAGCGACCCGACCTGGTCGGCCAGCGCGTCGCGCCAGAAGTGCTTGACGGCGACCATGGCGTCGGACGCGAGCCAATCACGGCCGGGGTCGCCGAGCAGCTCCAAGGCTGTGACCATCACTGGGTCACCGTAGGGCGGATCGAGCAGCGCAGCCGTGAACGGCCCGTCGGTGGCCTGACGAAGGTCACGCAGGTAGGCGACCACGTCCGTGCGGAGCACTCGACCGCCTTCGAGCTTGGTACGGCGCAGGTTGGAGCCAATCAGCGTGCAGTTGGCGCGGTCGTTCTCGATGAAGGTCGCCCCAGATGCACCGCGGCTCAGTGCCTCGATGCCGGCGGCGCCGGTGCCGGCGAACAGATCGAGAAAGGGCCCGTCGAGGGCTCCCGCAGCCTCGAGCGCGCCGAAGAGTGATTCCTTGACGCGGTCCGTGAGCGGCCGCGTCGCAGTGCCGCGCGGGCCCCCCAGGCGCAAACCCCGGGCGCTGCCGCCGATGACTCGCCCGGCCTCAGGCATCTGCATCCTGCGTGAGCACTTCGCCCGCTCCCACGCGGGCAAGCCAACCAACGGTCAGCTCGTGCTCCAGGGCGGCATATTCGGGGGGTAGCCGGCCGCCGGCGTCGACGATTCGCTCGGCAATCGTGCGCGCCTGGAGCGACAGCTCCTGGTTGGCCTTGCCGGACAGCGACGCGACGCGCAACGGCGGCATGCCGCTCTGTGACAGCCCCAGGAGCTCACCTTCGCGGCGCTGCTCGAGGTCTTTCTCGGCGAGGACGAAGCCATCCGTAGTCGCGACGAGCGCGTCGAGCCGCGCGGCGACCGTTGCCTCCTCGTCGTCGGCCGGATTCTGTGGGTCCTTGGGGTAGCGCTCGGTGACGAGCACGCAGTACGACTCAGCCTCGCCGCGGCCGACGCGACCACGCAGCTGGTGGAGCTGGGCGAGGCCGAAGCGATCGGCGTCGAGCACCATCATCACCGTGGCCTCGGGCACGTCGACGCCGACCTCGAGGACGGTCGTACCCACAACAATCGGCACTTCGCCCGAGCGGAAGCGCTCCATCCGGGCGTCGCGGTCGGCGGCCTTCATCTGGCCGTGCACGATCTCGATGGTCGGCACGGGCAGGTCAACACCGGCCACTTGCGCAGCCTCGGGCCAGTGCTGGCGCACGAGCTCGGCTGCCTGCTCGACCGACCGACCCGCAGAGCCCTCGTCCTCCTCAACCAGCGGTACGACCACGAAAGCCCTATGGCCCGCGGCGACCTGCTGACAGATGAGCGCGATGGCACCCTGCCGACCGTCCGGACGCCGCACGAGCTCGTCGGTGCGGCGGATCGCCGTCCGGATCTGTCGCCGCCCAGCAGGCGGCGTGCGCAGGTCGGAAACGTCGAGGTCTGCGTGGACGATCTGGCCGAGCGTCCGCGGGATGGGAGTGGCGGTCATCAGGAGGACATGCGGCGCAGCGCCCTTGCTGGTCAGCGCTTCGCGCTCGGCCACGCCAAAACGATGCTGCTCGTCGACCACGACGAGGCGCAGGTCGACAAACGAAACGGCTTCCTGGACGAGAGCATGGGTGCCGACCACGATGAGTCCGCGCGTCCGGCCCTCGATCGTCTTCGTCGGCGCGCCAAGTGCTTCGAGCGCGGCCGAACGCTGTGCCGCGGGCAACGAGCCCGTCAGCAGCACCACCTCGTGGCCGAGCGGCTCGAGTTGACGGCTCAGCGTTGCGGCGTGCTGACGCGCAAGCAAATCGGTAGGCGCGAGCAGCGCTCCCTGGTGTTCGGCGTCGGCCGTGAATGCGAGCGCCAACGCGGCCACCGCGGTCTTGCCCGAGCCGACATCGCCCTGGAGCAGGCGCATCATCGGCCGCCGGCCCGCCAGGTCGACGCGGATGTCATCGAGCGCCGTGCTTTGGTCTGGGGTCAGGCTGATTTCGAGCTCGTCATCGCGGGAGCCGGCCGCCGCCATGCGCGCCCTCACTTGGTCTGCAATCACGTTCTCGATGATCTTCCTTGCGCCGCCGAACCGTGCATCCGCGACCGTGATCGGCACGCCATCTTCGGTCTCACGCTGGCGCTTGCGCGCGATCATGCCCACCTGCAGCGCGAGCAGCTCGTCAAATGCCAGACGACGCAGCGCCCTGTCGCGGTCGGCGAAGTCGGGCGGAAAGTGAACCCACTCGAGTGCGTCGCTGATGTCGACCAGCCGCTCGGCGAGCTGGCCGCGAACGTCCGGCGTCAGGTACTCCGGCTGCGAAAGTACGGCGCGATCGAGCGCCTCGCGAATGCGCGCGCGCAGAGTTGGCGCCGTTACGCCGGCCGTGAGCCGGTAGACGGGCACTATCCGGCCGGCGTGGAGCGCCGAATCGTCGGCCGCGCCGAACTCGGGGTTGGCGAAGCGCGGCACCCAGCCGCGCAGCTCAACCTTGCCCGCGAGCGCCACGGTCTGGCCGGGCGCCAGGCGGCGCTCGATGTAACGCCGGCCGAACCAGACTGCCTCCCCCTCCCCGGTCTCGTCGCGCAGGCGCGCCACTGTTCTTTGGACGCGCCGCCGGAAGCCCGGGTCGACGCGCAGGTCGACGATTTCGACGGTGGCAGCGATGGGACCGTCGGGCGGCTTCTCGGCAATCTCGCGCAACGTCATCTGGTGCGTGAAGTCGTCGTACCGGCGCGGGAAATGGAAGACCAGGTCACGCACCGTCTTGATGCCCAGGCGATCGAGGTTCTTCGCCATCCCCGGGGCGACGACGGCCTTCACGCCCTGGTCGAGGATGGCCAGCGTCGGGTCGGCGACTGGCACCCCTACTCGGCCGCGATCAAGAAGTCGTAGTGCGGCTGGCCGCCCTCGACGAGCTCGATCTCCACGCCGTCCAGGTCGCTCGCGAGGTCATCGCGCAGCTGCTGCCCGGCCGCATGATCGACATCGCGGCCGCGGTACAACGTAAGTAGCTCGAAGCCCGACTTGAGCAGGCCGACGCCGGAGCGGATTGCGGCAGTTCGGTCGGTGTGGGCTGCGACAAGCCCGTCGTTGGGCCCGAGCACGATGTAATCGCCGCGGTGCACCCTGTGCCGGCCCATCCGCGCGTCGCGGACGGCGAGGGACACTTGCAGGGTCTGCACCGCGCGACTCGCCTGGGTCATCTGCTTGGCGGCGTCCTTCAGCGCGGCGTCGGGATCGAAGGCGAGCAGCGCGGCCACGCCCTCCGCGGCGTTGCGTGTCGGCACGACCTCGACCTTGACCTCGGGACAGAGCTCGCCGGCCTGCTTGGCG
>JAXDLE010000171.1:0-11105 GCA_034666725.1 Chloroflexota bacterium | reverse complement strand
CCCCACAACCCCCGACTGGATGCTCGACCAGCTGCTAACCGCCGAGCAGGGGCTGCGCGGCGTGACGGTCGAGGCCGCTTACGCCCTGGGCGACGAGGCGCGCCGCGGCCACATCGCAACCGGGGTGCTCGGCGACGTCACGATCCTGTCGGGCGACGTTCTGAACGCAACTCCAGATGAGATCCGCTCATTCGACGTCATCGCAACGATCGTGAACGGCGAAGTCATCTTCTGCTCCGCCACAGAGGTCTGCGGAAACCCCTGACCCGGCCCGCGCGACGCAGGTTGAGTAAATGGGCCTGCTCGCTCCGTCATAACTAACAGCGCGCCACCAAGGACGCGCCGCCGATGGAGAGGGTTTTGAGGCGAGATCTCGTCGAGGCTGCTCGTCGCGGGGATCACGAGGCGTTCGAAGTCCTCGCGACCTCTGCCGGTGATCGCCTCTACGCGGTGGCACGCCTCATCCTCAGGGAGACGCACTTGGCGGAAGACGCCGTCCAGGAGGCGCTGGTTCGCGCTTGGCAGCAGCTGCCTGCGTTGCGCGATCCCGAGCGATTCGACGCCTGGCTTTACCGCCTGGTCGTGAACGCTTGTGCCGACCAGGGCCGCCAGCTGCGGCGCTGGTCGAGTGCGGTGAAGTCCATCGCCATTGACCACTCGATCAACGACGACACGGGGTCGGTCGCCGATCGCGACCTGCTCGAACGGGCCTTCACCCGACTCAAGCCCGAACAGCGGACGGTCGTCGTCCTCCACCACCACGGTGGCTTCTCGGCGGCAGAGATAGCCCAAATGCTCGGCATACCCGAAGGGACCGCGAGGTCACGACTTCACTACGCGACCGAGGCGATGCGCGCGGCCCTGCAGGCCGATGCGCGTCAGCCAAAAGTTGCCAAGAACAGGACGGCGTGATGAATAGCGATAGGCAGCTCGACCAGCGGATCAGCAAATGGCTCGAGGGGGAAGCGCCACGGCAGCTCCCCGATCGAGTGCTCAGCGCGACCTTTGAGCGGACGCGCAAGATGCCGCAGCGCGGCGGCTGGCGCGGCCTCGTCGCGAAGGTCCACGTTGTCCACTTCATGCCGTCACTGAGTGCTGCCGTGGTGTTGGTTCTCGTGGTCGCCCTGGCCGCCGGGCTGTGGGCCAACCGACCGGGAATCGGCGGCACCTCGTCGCCCACGCCGCCGATCGTGCCGACCGCCTCATCGAGCGCGACCGAAACGCCGTCGGTCGCTCCAACCCCAACGGAGTCACCCGCCCCAACACCGACGCCTTCACCGACGCCTTCGCCGACCCACGTCCCACCGACGCCCGTCGTCGCAGAGCCATTCCTGGGCAGGTGGTATGCGATTGATCCAGCCCCCGAAAGCAGTCACCTGACTATGGATATCGGCGAGCGGCCCGATGGCGACTTCGACATCTTGATCGTCGACGACGCCGCGGCAGTCTGCGCCACGGTGCCATCAACGATGACCGGCGTCGCCCAGCAGACCGAGCCGGGCACGCTCGTCATCACCAAACCCAAGTTCGTTTGTGACGACGGCAGCAAGCCGCACTCACTCAACGGCCAGCCCATGGCCGATCTGTTGCGCAACTACACCTTCGTCTACGACGAGCAGCAGGACCAGCTGCAGGAACCCGAAGGACTCCTCTGGAGCCGCTCGGCACCCACGCAGCCCTAGAAACCCACCATTTCCCCCACCCGGCGTGCCCGCATGACTCGCGGCGAGTCCGATTGCGCTACTCGCCGGTACTGCTCTGTAGCCAAAAGGAGGTGATCCGGTGAACGTTTTCGTCGCCCCTCGACAGCTCGGCCGCCTCGGCCTCGCGATCGTCCTGGCTGGTTGTGCGGGTGCTGCTCCGCCCACCTCCCCGCCGACCGCGGCACCAACACCGACCGCGGCATCCGCGCCCACCGCAATGCCATCACCGGTCACGAATTTTCCGTCCTGGTACACGACGTTCGAGACGCCTACTGGATCGGGCATCCTGCCTGCCGGCAGCCACTCAACCCAGCGCTTCAGCCCGGGTTTCACGTTCAGCGTTCCGGAGGGCTGGGTCAACTCGATCGATTCGGCCCATTACTTCGATCTGTTCCCGGACACGCCCGCCAATCAGGCGGAGTTCGCACGCTCCGAGACCCTCGCCCATTCTCTCCTCATGGGGATCTATCCGACCCCATGGTTCACCTGCGAGTCGCTTGAGCACAACGGCGGCGCGACTGCGGCCGACAGGCTCGCCGCGGCGAGCGCCAATGAAGCTTTGGCCGTGTCCAATCCGGTCGATGTCTCGATCGGTGGCCTGACTGGCAAGCAGTTCGACGTCCAGCGCAATCCCGAGTGGACGGGCAACTGCCCGGCCGACTCGGACCTCCCGGTAGGGGTCAACCCTGCGGACGAGCGCACTCGGGGGATCTTCCTCGACGTCCCCAGTCGCGGCGTGCTCGTCATGCTCCTCTACTCGACGTCGTCGGCCGAACACGAGGCATTCCTTGCCGAGCTGATGCCGATCGTCGAGAGCTTCCAGTTCGGCCAGTAGGCGCGGCACCTCAATTTTTGAGTCTTTGGGCTGGCGCAACCGTCTCTGGTTAGTACGCTCGCGGAAGGGCGCAGGTCGAAGGAGGGAGTGGGCAATCAGCATGCGACGTCGGAGCAACCTTGGGACCAGCGCTCGACTGGCTGCCGCATTCTTGGCCGTCGCGGCCGTCGGATTGCCGAGCGCCGTCGCCTGGGCCGCGCAACTCCATAGCGCCGCGCTGCCGGGGGTCACGTTCCTACGGCCCATCGAGAAGAGCACCCGGCCCAACGCGACCTTTGACCCGAGCGCCGACCTGCGGATTGAGATCTTCACCCTCGCGGACGGGAGCGCGAGCGGCTCGCCGCTGGGCCCGTCCTTCTCTACCGCCGGGTTGCCGGCCAAGCCGATTCGCGTCTTCTCGGCGTCCGCGGCAAGGGCGCGCTACCAGGCGAACTGGAAGACCAGGGACTCGCGGCTGCCGAACGGCTCGACCGTTCGCGTCGAGGTTCGTCTTTCCTCAGCGCCCTCCGGGCCGGCCTGCAACGCCGGGCCTAGCCTGCCAGGCGGCTGCATCGGCTACTTCGATGTCTATCTCAAGGGCAAGGGCAGCACGACCCCGCCGGCCGGGACGATGCCAATCAAGAACGGCCGCACACTCCGGATCAAGATCTTCATCGCGGATGGTGCCCTGGACGGGCCCCCATCGGGGTTGATGGAACTGCCAGGGCCGCCCGACGCATCAGCCGCTGGGCACATCCCTGATCTCCACCTGGAGTTCAGCCCCGCTGATTACGCTCCGGATCCCGAACTCGGCGGCCTCAGCGTTTCGTTTCGAACGCTCTTCCTTGCTTTCACCCTCGACACCACTGTCGAGCAGGCCAATGCGCTGCTCTCCGAAATAGGTGCCGAGATCATCGGCGGTCGTCAGGGGAAAACCGGCCAGCTGCCAGGCCTCCTGTATCTCAGTGTGCCAACCACATCGCATCCTGAGATGGACGCGCTGATTGACCGACTCAGGTTGGATCCGCGCGTGTTGGTGGCGGTGCCGGACAGCCTTCTCGAATCGCTCGAGATTCCGAATGAATTCGGGCAAGGCACACCCGTTGATTGGTTCTGGCAGGTTGAACCCACCGGCGGCAACTGGGCCCTTGAGCAGATGTCCGTGCCGCAGATGTGGAACCTCAACCGAACCATCAAGAAAAAGTTTGTCGAGAGCAACATCGGCGTCCTCGACAAAGGTTTCTGGGACCACACCGACCTCGAGTACGAGCTGAGGATCGGCTCTTGGGGCACCGACCATGAACGCAACCACGGCACTCACGTCGCGGGAACGATCGCTGCTTCCTACAACAACTACACCGGCATCGACGGCGTCACGCCATTTGTGAACCTGTACGAGATGGCCGACACCGGCGTCATTGGTGGGTGGGGGATGCTGGAGTTCCTGGAGACTGTGCCCGACCTCGACGTCGTAAACGTGAGCCTGGGCTATGGCTGGTCTGTGAGGACACCGCCGGTCGATCCTGCACTCAACGTCGCCGCGCAAGATCAGGTCAAGTACGGCGCGCTCGTATTTCGTATCTGGCAGAACATCCTCGAAGCGAATGGGCACCGGTTGCCCCTGATCGTTGCGGCCGCCGGTAATGACTCAGGTAATCCGCTCCTCAATAACGTCGCCGTTGATGCCAAGTGGTCATCGCCATTCAACTACGCGGCACTGGTCGACGGCGTCGAGAACGTCCTGGTGGTTGGAGCGCTCGAGCCATTCGGCGACCCGGTTCTCTCGACCAATCCCGCGAGCTTCTCCAACGTCAATGCTCAGGTTTGGGCGCCGGGCTTCGGCATCCTGAGTCTTGGATCCCCAACCCAGCCCTACCGATATGACTCAGGGACGTCCATGGCGGCACCGGCCGTGGCGGGCCTGGCTGGCTACCTGCACAGTCTTGACCCGACATTGACCGCGGCCGAACTCCATCAAATCCTTGGCGCGTGGCCCTCGTTGAGGAAAACAGTTAACGCGTTCTGGGAAGCTCTGAGCATCGATACCTACCGTCGCAACTCGGCCATCCTCACGCGGCTGCTGGATATCGATGACGGCACCGTCGACGGCAACACGCGCCATGCTTGCAGCGACACGACTTGCAACGACGTCACCACGGAGGACTTCGACGAAGACGGCGGCCAGGGCGATGGCGTTATTGACATGTCCGACTTCCGCCGTTGGCGCGACTGGGTCCTGCAGGCCAACAATTACCCCGACCTTGCCCTCGATGGCGCGTTCGACAATCCCAAGAAGGATCTGAACCATGATGGTCCGGTCTTCGGTAGCACGGGCGAGAACGTCTTCCCCGACGGCGACTTCAACGGCGACAGCAAGCTGGACCTCTATGCCAAGGCGTACATGCCCGGCTACGTTCGTGCCCATGTACCCGAAAATGACGACGCCTATGTGACCGACCTGCAGGTCCTCCAGTTCCTCTTTGACGATCCCGACTATGTAGCAACAGATCTCCCTGATTTGATCCAGTCGACGGACATTCACGTCAACCCATCGGCGTGCATGGGAGCACCTGGGGCCGTCGAAACCTGGACCAAGATCTACGACGAGACAACCGGGGTCTGGGTCGACGACCGCTATACCCACGATTCACCCTGGAACCATGTCTTTACGCTCCCAATCACGCCCGATGGTTACCGCGTTCGCGTCGAGGCGCTCGATCAGCGAGGCACCGTCGTAGCCTTTGCACAGCGGACTTTCCGCGCGGAGCTCGCCAGTGACTCCTGGTACACACCAACGTGCAGTGGCGGCATAACCCTTACGCCCAAGCAGCTTAACGTCGTCCTGAATACCGGCGAATCAGTGACGCCAAGCGTGGTGCTTGCCAGCGAGGGCTTGGCAGCAGATTGGGAGCTCCTCAACTCGGTCCAGTATGTGGAGCCAGCGTCGACCGGTGGAAGCCTCGCGTCGGGCGGCGAGGTCGCGCTTGATCCAACCATTACGTGTCCGGCCAGGCCCGGCGGCTACGGCGGCCTCCTCCGATTCGCGTTCCACGACGACGGCGGTGGCGTCCTCGATGGCTCAGGCGTACCGGAGTCGCTGTCTGTCGACATCGTCTGCCTTGACGGCGGCGTCTCAGTTGACCCGCAGACCATACGGGTATCAATGCTCGTGGGTGCCAGCGATACCAAGCAATTCGTCCTCACCAACAAGGGCACGTTCCTCTACTACCTTGCAGAGTCGAAGTCGGCCTTCGTGCATGTCGACGACAACAGCGCCGGTGTGCTGCCGACGCGCGGCCGCGTGGACGTGCCAATAACCATCACGTGTCCCGACGTGCCCGGCACCTATTCGCGTCACATCGAGCTGAGCTTCGAGCGCGAGGACCAGAAGCCGGTGACCGTCGAGGTCCCGGAAAAGGTCCAAATCGACTTGGAATGCCACGACAAGATCTCGATCGTGCGGCAGAGCGTAATGGCGTCCGCGGACGTCTCGCGGACCAGCGGCTCAGGACTCGGCTACCAGGAGGACTACATCTACGAGAACGAGCTGGGAGAGGCCAATCTCCGGACGATGGAATGGGAGATCCATAACTACGAGTGGGTGACAGACATCGAGATCTATGAACCCATACCGATGATGGCCTTTGGGAGCGTCGCGGCAAACGCCCAAGCGTCGGCGACCTACCACTGGCAGCCACCGATCGACGCCGACCGGACGTCCTCGACCGACGCGACGACGGCGTATGAGTCGAGTTTCGATGGATCGACAGCGACCTTCTGGGCGTCCTTCGCCTACAACTGGAGTCAGACGCTCGATGTCAGCGGCTCATTTGACGGGGTGAACTGGAGCCAGCCAGGCGATGTTGCTGCTGGCACCACAGGCGTCACATTCGATCTGAACACGTTGGCGGAAGTCGACATCGCCTGGAGTTGCGCTGGCCAATTCCTCGGCAACATCTCCTGGCGGGGCGCGGATATTCGCCTCTTCAACATCACCGATCCCGAGTGGGTCCCCGTCTTCTACTCAGTGGGCGACGGTAAGGCGAGCTGCTCTTACCAGGGCGAACTCGGGCCCGGTCGTTACGTGTTCGTGGCGCAGAGCCACCTCGTCAACGGTCCACCGGACGTCGAGCGCTACCAAATGGGCGCTAGCAAGACGGCCAGCTACACGATGACCTTGACGTTCCCATGAACGCATACCTGAAACACTCGAAGTTCCACAAGTGCTTGATGGGATTGCTGGTCGCGGGTTGCACGACAGCTACGCCAGCTTCCACGGCGACGCCGGTCTCGACGCGGCCGCCCAGCAGCGCGCCGACAGCTGTCCGCGGAACTCCGTTTCCTTCGCCAGCTGGCCGGGCGCACTTCATCGCGGACGGCTCCCGCGGCGGGGTCGCTATCACGATCACCTTGCCCAGAGTGGGCTGGTCAGGCGAGCGAGACGAGTGGCACGTGGAGGGCCCGGGTGGCTTCCAGCCACCGGAGGGGTTGGGCATCATCTCCTTCACCGTGGACGAGGAGTTCTACGTTTACGGCGATCCGTGCCACTGGCAGAGCACGCGGCCCGACAGCCCAGCCACAACGGCCGACGAAATCGTCGAGGCGCTGGTTGCCCAAGCGTCGCGCAACCCGTCGGCGCCCGAGCGCATCACCACGAACGATGGGCGCGCGGGGCAGAGACTCACCCTGCACATGCCCGTAGATCTCGTCCTTAGCGACTGCGACGAGGGCACGTTCGCCATGCTTGGCGTTGCCGGGGAGGATCCCGCTCTCTGGGTCCAGGGCTCGCGCGAGATCGACGAGATCTTGATCGTCGAGGTGGACGGAAGGATCGCGCTACTGGAGGGCGGGTATTACGAGGCTACGCCACAGGACCTCGTCGAGGAGCTGCACGCCATATTGGACTCAGCGACCTTCGATTAGGAGCGCCGGTCCGATTAGGGCTCGGCGCCTCTTCTTTCGCCCGCTGGTCGACGGCCTTCGCTCACACTGGGCCGCCATCAATTTTTGAGCCTTTGGGCTCGCGGCGACCGTCTCTAGTTAGTATGCGCCGCGCAGGGCGCCGGCCCGAAAGAGGCATTGGGCAATCAGCATGCAACGTCGGGCCAACCTTCGGACCGGGGCTCGACTGGTTGCCGGATTCTTGGCCGCTAGAGATGAGCGCGATGGACGACCTCGCCGCGTCGAGCGCTACCAAATCAGCGCTAGCAAGACGGCCAGCTACACGATGACCTTGACGTTCCCATAGCTTCGCCGCGATGGCGGTGCTGACGACGCGCGTTGACGCGAACAGCCAAGAGGCGCGCAACAGCGGCGCGGCGATCGGTGGTTTCAGGCGCGCAGCTCGTGTGAGTGTTTTGGGAGCCGTCTCACCCGTTTGACAATCCCCACGCATCTAACCTGCTGACCGGCGAGTTTTGTGCCGGCGACGGAGGGAATGCGTTGACGGTGGAGGCTTTGCGCCGGGGCGACGCTCAAGTGCTCGCCGAGCTGCTGGAGCAGCACGGCCGTGCGATTCAGGGCGTCGCCTATCTGATCCTGCGCAACGGGGCTGATGCCGAGGACGTGTTGATGGACACGCTCATCGCCGCCCTTGACCGCGGTTCGTCACTTCGCGACCCAGCCGCGCTGCGCCCATGGTTGCTGAAGATCGCCACGAATCTTGCTCTCGGGCGGCATCGTCGTTTCCGACGCGTGACCTGGGTCCAGCCAATGCCTGACGCGCCGGGTCCTGCAGTCGATGCGACTGACCATCTCGCTCTTGTCCAGGGCCTCGCTGCCCTGCCGATTCGCTCGCGCGCTGCCGTCGTACTGCACTACTACGCCGATCTGCCGGTAGCCCAGGTAGCTGCGGCAATGGGCACGAGCGAGAACACCGTCAAGTCCCAACTCCGGACCGGGCTCGCGCGTTTGCGCGAGCTTCTTGATACCACCGTCGTCTCTGCGACCAATCCGGAGGCCATCAATGGCTGATCAAACGTCCGACCCGCGCTTCGAATCACTGTTGCGCCAGGTCTTGGCGTCGGAAGCGGCCAGGCTCCCTCTGGCTGTGCGCCCGCGGATGATCCTTGAGCGAGCGGCGTCCGGTCAGGGCACACGCCGATTTGGCTTGGGCATCGGGACCTGGCGCCGGCCGAGCGCCGTGCTTCAACTGTCAGTGGCGTTGGCGACCGTCGCCATTCTGGCGGTGACGGCGGCGATCGGTCTGAGCTACCTCGCCAATCGACAAGGCGTGGTCGGTCCGCCGCCCGTTACCCCGAGCCCGACACCCCAGCAGCCTGTCGACCTCGGCATATTCGGGCCGATGGCCGGCCGGATCGTCTACGGGAACGGCAATGCCATCCGGGCAGTCGACCCGTCCGCGCCGCCGGATAGTGCCTCGGTCATTGAGCTGACGGGCGCCATCGGCAGCCCACTCGGATGGTCGGGGGACGGCACCCGGCTACTCATCCTGCGCGAAAATCAGCTGTTCATCCTGCATGCGGATGGTTCCGAGACGCAGGTGACCGAGCAGCCTGTGACTGGAACGATCGACGGCGCCGCGATCTCACCCGACGGGTCACGCGTCCTGTACGTGCGCGGCAACTGGCTGTTCGTCGTCGACGCCGAGGGTGGCCCGTCCGAGATGCTCTTCGATCCTGTCGACAGCTTGCTGGAGGGGGCGACCTTCTCTGCGGATGGGACGCAGATCGCGTACGTCTACGGCTCAGGCGATAACGGCCACCGCGTGTGGGTGATGGACGCGGACGGCACCGATGCCCACCAGATCCTGGCAAACGACACGACTCTCGCGGCGGGTCACGTGCGTGGCCTCGCGTGGTCGCCGGCTGGCGACCGGATTGCGCTCGCGCTCTTCGGGTTCATCTACACGTTCGGCAGCGACGGTTCGGACTTCAAGCAGGTCGCGGGTGCCGAGACCACATGCTCCCCTGCTGAATCTTGCGCCGAAAAGCTTCCGAATACCGCCACCGCCCCCTACTGGTCGCCCGACGGCCTCCAGATCGCGTACACACGAGGCTGCGCTGATGGTTCTGGCTTAGGGTGCGGCCTCGGAGTTGCGAACAGGGACGGCTCCAACGTGCGGGAGTTCGGGTACGCGTTATCGGGGCCCTGGCATCCCGCCTTGCGACGCCTACCAAGCACGGCGCCCACCCCGGCATCCCCGCCAACCGACGCGCCACCATCGGCGACACCGGAGGTCTCCGCCCTCCTCAACAGCTTCATGCAGGCGCGAATCGCCGGCGCGGGGGCGGACCAATACCTGACCGCCCCCGACGACCTCATCTTAGGGGGCATTGAGGACATTCCGGATCTCTATGCGACGAGCTCAGGAGCTCGCTACGAGCGGGCCGAGTTCGAGCAGGTGCTGGACGTCGGGTGGCCCTATGGATGGACGGCCTTTAAGGTTCGGCTTTTCGCCGGCAGCACGGTCGTCGAACAGCTCTTCTTCATCTCCGAAGACAACGGTGCCCCAGCGCTCCACTGGGTGCCGGACGGTTTCGGAACCGACATCGCGCCGGCCACGGAGAACGGCCAACCCATTGCGCGGCCATACATCGCGTTCGACGGCGAAGTGATCCTGACCGTCGCCCACCCGTGGGGCTTTCAATACGACGGAGGGCCGATCAGGCTGATCCCGGAGGGCGCGCTGCCGAGTACCGACGGCGGGGAGCGCGGATGGTGGAATGTGCTCATCCTGATGAAAGACCCTGTGCAGGGCGGCTTCGGTTGTCCACATGACCCGGGCCCAGCAGACGCCGAGGCGCTCGCCGAGAGCATCGCCTCCGACCCACGCTTCGAGACGACAGCTCCTGTGCGGACGACCTTTGGGGCCACCGTAGGTTTCCTCATCGACGTCGCGATCGCCAACGGAGCTTCTGGCACAAGTGGGTCCTGCGGGCCCCTTTCCAGCTTGGCAATGGGGACACGCGACCGGATGCGGCTCTACCTGTTCGATGCGTCCGATGCGTCCTCCTTCCGAGTACTTGCGATAGCGATCGTCATACCTGAATCACGATTCCAGAGGGCTGTCGCAGGGCCCGTAATCGACTCCGTCGAGTTCCGCGCGCCGTGAAGGCTTCGAAGTTCGGTCCGTTGATAATGGCTTTGGTAGTCGCGGGGTGTGCGACAGCAACGCCTGCCGCAAGGCCGACGGCGACACCGACGCCGACGGCGACACTGACACCGACGGCGACCTCCACGTCAACAACCGCCGGAGAACAGTTCCCGACGGCGGCGTTCGCCGACATAGGTGACGGCTCGGTGTCGGAGGAGGTGGCGGTGAAGTTCCAGTCGGCCCTCGACGCCATGGCCCGCGGAGGCGGTATGGCAGCCACGGTGATGACAGCAGACGGCACCTGGAGCGGTGCGACGGGCATGGCGAACGGCGTTCGAGCCGTCACGACCAATGATCAGTTCGCGATCAACAGCATCACGAAGTCCGTCGTCGCCGCCCAGGTGGTGCAGCTTGTCGAGAACGGTGAGCTGGCCCTTGACGACCCGGCCGCCGCTCATCTGCCCGCCGACGTCACTTTCGACACCAACGGGGCGACGATCCGCCAGCTACTGGGGATGCGGAGCGGCATCCC
>JAXDLE010000170.1:0-23013 GCA_034666725.1 Chloroflexota bacterium | reverse complement strand
TCGATATCCCCCACATGCTTATCCGTGGGTTAGGGGCGCCCTTATCGACCCGCCTTATGCCGTTGTCGACACCGTTATTCCTGGGACGCATGAAGCGGGGCATCGAGGTCGATTACGAGGCAGGTCTGGGGCTGCCTATGCCCGTTATCGCCGCGCTCGACGCGGCCGTAGTAATCCCGGGGATATGGAGACGACGGCGCCGGCCGGCGGTCAGTCGACCGTCCAGGTCTCCCCGCTGACCAGCAGCTTCTCGAGGTTGCCTGGACCAGAACGCATGACTGCGTCATCGAGCTGGCCGACGACGAGCTGATCGTGCGTGGGGCGCTGGATACGGCGCAGCACGCCGACCGGTACAGGGAAGTCGGGCCACCACATTCGCGAGAGCATGTAGGCGAGATACGGGTCCTCTGCCTCTTCATCGTGGACGAGCAGGTCCGCCTCGGTCACGCCGTCGACGCCGAGCTGCACGACCTCGGGATGCAGGCCGCGAAGGCGGATGCCCTTGTCGCGCTCCTTGCCGAAGATCATGGGCTTGCCGTGCTCGAGCCCGAGCATCTTGTCATCGCGCACGTCGCGCTCGGTGAAGTCGCGGAAGGCACCGTCGTTGAAGATGTTGCAGTTCTGAAGGACTTCCACGAAGACCGAGCCCTTGTGGTGGCCGACACGCTCGAGCGTCGCCTGGAGGTGCTCGGTGTGGGTGTCGACGGAGCGCGCGACGAGCGACGCCTCGGCGGCGAGGGCGATCGAGAGTGGCTGGATGGGGTAATCGACCGTTCCGACAGGGGACGACTTGGTCTTCTTGCCCTGCTCTGACGTTGGCGACGCCTGGCCCTTGGTCAGGCCGTAGATGCGGTTGTTGAACATGATCACCTTGATGTCGACGTTGCGCCGCATCGAGTGCAGGATGTGGTTGCCACCGATCGACAGCGCATCTCCGTCGCCCGTGATGACCCACACCATCAGCGCCGGGTTGGCCAGCTTCAGGCCCGTGGCCAGCGTGGGCGCTCGGCCGTGAATCGAGTGGAAGCCGTACGTGTTCATGTAGTAGGGCAGGCGGCCCGAACAGCCGATGCCGCTGACGAAAACAATGTTTTCGCGCGGCACGCCGAAGTCGGGCATGGTCTTCTGCGTTTGGGCGAGGATCGAGTAGTCGCCGCAGCCCGGGCACCAGCGCACCTCTTGGTCGGACACGAAGTCCTTGCGGGTCAGCTGAAGCGTCTCGAGCACCTGGGCGTTCTCGGGGCTGAGCTTGGCGCCATTGCCGTCGGTCATCAGGCCAGTCCTCCGCCCGCGCTCGGGCTGGGCGTGTGGTCCGCCGTGAACTTGACGTCGTCGACCGGCGTGCCGCTCAGCAGTGCCTCGACCGCCTGCTTGATCTCGACGATGCGATAGGGCTTGCCGCGCACCTTGTTGAGCCCCTTGATGTCGATCAGGAATTTCGCCCGCAGGAGCAGCGATAGCTGGCCCAGGTTGACCTCGGGCACGAGAACGTGTTTGAAGCTGCGCAGCACCTGCTCGGTGTTGTCGGGCATGGGGTTCATGTGGCGCAGGTGGGCGTGGCTGACCGCCCAACCCTCGGCCTGGAGGCGCTCGACGGCACTTCTGATTGCGCCGTAGGTCGAGCCCCAGCCGACTACCAGCACGTCGCCCGTGTCAGGCCCGAAGATCGTCAATGGCGGTATGTCGTCGGAGATGCCCGCGACCTTGGCCGCGCGCAGCATCGTCATCCTGTGGTGGTTCTCGGGGTCGTACGAGACGTTGCCGGTGATGTCGGCCTTCTCGAGACCACCGATGCGATGCTCGAGACCGGGCGTGCCGGGCACGGCCCACGGCCGGGCGAGCGTGTCGGGATCGCGGTTGTAGGGCTGGAAAGTGGCCTTGTCGGTGTGGTTCGCCACCGCCATCTGTGGCAGCGCGGCGACGTCAGGCACGCGCCACGGCTCGGAGCCGTTGGCCAGGAAGCCGTCCGACAGGTAGATGACCGGCGTCATGTACTTGAGCGCGAGGCGCACGGCCTCGATTGCGTAATCGAAGCATTCGGCGGGCGTCGCCGGCGCCACGATGGGCACGGGTGATTCGCCGTTGCGCCCGAACATCGCCATCAGCAGGTCGGTCTGCTCGGTCTTGGTGGGCATGCCGGTTGACGGCCCGGCGCGCTGCACGTCGATGACGATGAGCGGCAGCTCCACCATCACCGCGAGGTTCATCGCCTCGCTCTTGAGCGCGATGCCAGGGCCGGAGCTTGCCGTCATCCCCAGGGCGCCTCCGTAGCTCGCCCCGATGGCCGAGCCGATCGCAGCGATCTCGTCTTCAGCCTGGAAAGTCTTGACGCCGAAGTTCTTGTAGGTCGCGAGCTGATGCAGGATGTCGCTCGCCGGGGTGATGGGATAGGAGCCGTAGACCAGCTCGCGTCCCGCCTTCTTGGCCGCGACGACGAAGCCGAGCGCGGTTGCCTCGTTGCCGGTGATGTTGCGGTACGTCCCTGGGGCGAGCTTGGCCGGCGCCACGCGATAGGTCGTGTGGAACATCTCGGTCGTCTCGCCGAACGCATAGCCCGCCTTCAGCGCGCGCTTGTTGGCCTCGGCGATGACCGGCTTGGCACCGAACTTCTCGTCGATCCAGCGCAGAGTGGGGTCCATGCTGCGTTCGTAGAGCCAGAACATCAGCCCCAGGGCGAAGAAGTTCTTGGTGAGGTCGACCTGCTTGGCGGTCATGTCGAGGCCTTCGAGCGCGCGCGTGTTGAGCGCGCTGATCGGGACCTCGAAGACGTTGAACTTCTTGAGCGAGCCGTCCTGGAGCGGATTGCTCTCGTAGCCCGCCTTCTTGAGGTTGTTGAGCGTGAAGGCGTCGCTGTTGACGATCAGCGCGCCGCCTGCCGGCAGCTCGCCGATGTTGGTGCGCAGCGCTGCCGGGTTCATTGCCACGAGCACGTCTGGCTCGTCGCCCGGGGTATAGATCTCTGACGACGAGAAGCTGAGCTGAAAACCGCTGACGCCGGGCAGCGATCCGGCCGGCGCGCGGATCTCGGCCGGGAAGTCAGGCAGGGTGCTGATGTCGTTGCCGAACACGGCCGCGGTGCGCGTGAATTGCGAGCCCGTCAGCTGCATGCCATCGCCCGAGTCACCGGCGAAGCGGATGGTGACGCGCTCGAGCTCCTGGATCTCGACGTCCTTGTGCGGTGCCGTCTCGGTTGTCACGCCCCCTCGGGTGCCTCCATTGTCTGGTGCGGTCTAGGCGGTAGGTTAAGGATTTCCTGCGGGAAGGCTTCAGCCACGTACTCGAGCAGGTCCTGCTGGCGCAGCATGCTCACGACCTTGCCTGCGTCGTCGACGAGGGGCAGGTTGCGGTAATGGCCGCTTTCCATGGCGATGATCGCCTCGAGCAGCGTCGCTTCCGCGTTGAGCGTGCGTGGCTCGCCCGACATGAAGTCGCTCACCGGGCGCCCGCCATCGACGTCCTGGCCAAGCACACGGGTGAGCACGTCGCGCTCCGTGAGGATGCCGCTCAACTTGCCGCCATCAATGATCAGGAGCGCGTCACCACCGCCGCGGCGCATCTCGTCGAGCGCCCGGTCGAGCGGTGTGTTGGATGCGACGCTGAGCGGCTCGTGCTGGGCAACGGCGCGCACCTTCTCATTGCGCAGATCGACGCGGCTCACGCCGGCCGTCGTGCGACCGATGCTCTTGGTCTGGGCGGTGCCGTCCACGCGGCGAATGGACCTCCGGGATGACGTCGCTCCGGGCAAGAGTGGGGGGTCGCCCGAAAGTGCCGGCCGATTCTACTCTCGCGTGCGGGTCGCTCGAAATTAGAAGGATGAAAGGCGCGCGCCCACAACGTATTGAGGCGAATGACGCGCCGGCCGCGCGACCATGGCCCCGCGATCGGTCAACCGTGTTAATGGCCGATGCCCTGAATAGGGAGGAGTCACAACATGGGTAACGAGCAGCAGAACGAGGGCCAGATGGAGCAGGCCCGTGGCACGATCAAGGAGAAGGTCGGCGACGTGACCGACAACGAGCGCATGCAGCGCGAAGGCGAGTACGACAAGGCGAAGGGCACCGTCCGCGAGGGCGTGGGCAACGTTCGCGAAGATGTCGACCGCACCGTGGACGATCTGCAGCGCGATCGCTGACAGCGCGCGGCGGCCATCTGGCCGTCAAATGACTCAGCTCGGCCGTCCTATCGACCGAGTGAATGGGGGGACCGGGTCGCCGAAAGGCGGCCCGGCTTCCTCGTTTCTGGGGTCTGGCGAGCCGTCAGCGGCGTGAGCCGAAGAACAGTGACAGGTAGTACACGAAGGTCAGGACTGCTGTCAGCGCTGCGGCGACGTACGTCCACCCCGCTGCCCGCAGGACCGAGCGTGCGCCGTCGGCCCGCTCGCCGCTGAGGCCGAGCGGCTCGACATAGGCCAGGGCACGCCGGCTCGCGCCGAACTCAACAGGCAGCGTCACGAATGTGAAGACCACTGCAGCGGCGAAGAAGGCGAGGCCAACGACGGCGAGGCCGGTCAGGTTGAAGATGACGCCCGCGATGATGAGCCACGGTGCCAAGGTCGAGCCGAGGTTGGCGACGGGCACGATCAGCTGACGCAGCGCCATCTGCGGATCGCGAGATCGGTGCTGCGCGGCGTGGCCGACCTCGTGGGCGATGACGGCGACCGTCGCGACCGACAGGTGACGCGGCTGATCCGCGTAGCCGGGCGATTGACCGGGCATCTGCGCCGCGACCGCGGAGCTGACGCGCAGCACCTTGCCGCGTGGGTCGTAGTGGTCGGTCAGCTGGCCCGGAATGGCCTCAACGCTGACATCGGTCAGGCCCTGTGAGTTCAGCAGGTATCGCGCGAAATCAAGGGCATTCATCGAGATGCCCGAGTCGACCGCGCCCCAGCGCGCGTAGGTCGAGCGCACACGCCACGCTGCCCAGAGCGACAGCCCGATGCCGGGCAGCACGACCAGGAGGACGTACGGCAGAAAACCGGAACCTAGCATCGGTCCACGTTACTCCAGATGGGCCTTTTGGCTCGTCCTGGAACCGTGTCAGTCGGATGCGGCGAGCGCCTCGGGCAAGGTCCCGCCAGAGCGCAGCTCGGATAGCTTGCTCAACGCGTCGGCGATCGCGCCAGGCGAGGCGAGCACGACCCAGCCACGGCGTGCGCCCGTCTCGCTGGTCGCCGGTGCGGCCGGCCAGAACACGTGCAGGTCGGCCAAGCCCGCCTGACCGGCAAAGTGACGCAGGTCAAGGGTCTTCCCGGGGCCGTAGTCGTCGTAGAAATAGCCGTTGTCGCCGTCGACGGCGAAGTCATCGATGAGCGCCGCGAACTCGGTCCAGCCGCGCCGAATGGAGGCGAGCTCGTCGAGCAGCGGCAGGTCGTGCAGCCAGTGCGCGTCGAGATAGAAGAAGACGGGCTCGGCCTTCCACGCCGGGTCGGTCCGCAGCTGCTCGAGCACCGCCGGCGACTTGCCCAGGAACTGGGTCACATTGGGCAGCTTGGCCAATCGCGCCCGGGAGTAGTTGAAGTACCCGGGATTGACCTCGATCGTGGCGATGGGTGCGTCGCACGTGCGCCGCAGGTGGCGTGTCGTCAACGCGCGATATGTCCCGGTCTCGATCACCGTGCCGAAGGGGATGGCGCTGAACATCGCAGCCACTGCGGCTGTGCGCCTGCGCTGTCCGTTGAACGGCCCTGTTATGCCGAACGTAAGTTGCGTCGGCAACCGCTGCAGGTGGCCCCCGACCGACGCCGGCACGTGCTCGAAGATGCCGCGCACGAAGTGGGCGACCCGGGCGCGCACGCCGCGCGCGGGAGTCGGGCCGGGGGTTGTAGTCACGGCGCCGGATACTACCGACTCTGGCGCGGCGCGGGTTGAGGGGCTAGGCTCAAGGGACCGGCGCATGCAGGGGAACGCCGCGACAGTCAGCGGGAGGCGTCATAGATGTTCGATTCCATCGGCCGCAGCTGGGAGCTTGCCAAAGGCAGCTTCCGCGTACTTCGGTCCGACAAGGAGCTGCTCATCTTCCCGTTCCTGTCGTTCATCGCGCTGGTCATCGTGACTCTTAGCTTCGCGTACCCCTTCGTGCTGGTGGGCGGCGTGACCAGCGCGCAGAACGGCGAGACGAACATCGCCTCGTACGTCCTCGCCTTCATCTTCTATGTCGTGTCGTACACGGTCACGTTCTTCTTCCAGACCGCGCTCGTCGGAGCGGCAATGATCCGCCTGGACGGCGGCGATCCCACCGTCCGCGACGGCCTGCGCATCGCCATCTCGCGCCTGCCCCAGATCATCGGCTACGCCATCATCGCGGCGACCGTGGGCATGATCCTGCGCTGGATCAGCGAGCGCGCCGGGATCGTGGGCCAGATCATCGGCGGCGTCCTCGGCTTCGCCTGGAGCGTGGCCACTTTCCTGGTCGTGCCGGTGCTCGTCGTCGAAAAGGTCGGTCCCATCGAAGCGGTCAAGCGCAGCGGCGGGCTGCTGCGCAAGACGTGGGGCGAGCAGCTCATCGGCAACGTCGGCATAGGCCTCGTCTTCGGCGTCCTCATGATGCTGGTCATCTTCCTGGGTGGGGCACTGTTGTACTTCCTGTTCCAGGCATCGTTCGCCCTGGCCCTGGCCGGCCTGGTGGCGCTCATCCTGGTCGTCGGCGTGCTGGCGCTCATCGGCTCTGCGCTGGGTGGCATCTTCACCGCGAGCGTCTATCGCTACGCCACCAAGGGCGACGCCGGCGCGATGTTCAACAACCAGGTAGTCGCAACGGCGTTTCGCCAGAAGCGCTGACATGGAGTGCGGCTGAGTGAACGTCGTCTTCCTTTCGCCGCACTTCCCGCCGAACTGGTATCGCTTCGCGGTCGCCCTGCGCGCGGTCGGGGCGACGACGTTGGGGATCGCCGATGTCGGTATTGAGCAACTCAACCCCGAGCTGCGTGACGCGCTCCATGACTACTACGGCGTCAGCGATCTGGGCGACTACGACCAGCTGACGCGCGCGCTGGGCTGGTTCATCCATCACCACGGCCGCATCGATCGAATCGACTCACTCAACGAGCACTGGCTCGAAACAGAGGCGGCGCTGCGCAGTGACTTCAACATTCCGGGCATCAACATGGCCACGATCAGCGCCATTAAGCGCAAGTCGGTCATGAAGCAGCGCTTCATCGACGCCGGCCTGGCGCCAGGTCGTGGCCGCGTCTGCCATGACGAGGCGGAGCTGCGCGAGTTCATCGCCGAGGTCGGCCTGCCGGTCGTGGCCAAGCCTGACGTGGGTGTCGGCGCCGCGCGCACGTACAAGCTCGAGAACGAGGCCGAAGTTGAGGCTTACCTGGCCGACAAGCCCGCCACCGAGTACATCGTCGAGGAGTTCATCCGCGGCGAGCTGCTGACCTATGACGGCATGACCGGGCGCGACGGCGAGATCGTCTTCGACTCCACGTTCCAGTACTCGAATGGCGTCATGGAAGTGGTCAACGCCCAGCTCGACATCTACTACTGGATGCCGCGCGTCATTCCCGCGGACATACAGGAGGTGGGTCGCGCGATGGCGCGCGCCTTCGACCTGCGCGAGCGGCCGTTCCACTTCGAGATCTTCCGCACTGCTTCTGGCGCGCTCATCCCGCTCGAGGTGAACATGCGCCCGCCTGGCGGCTGGACGGTCGACATGTGGAACTACTCGAACGACTTCGACTTCTATCGCGAGTGGGCCAATGTCCTGGTCAACGGCACGTTCGTCGCGGAGATCGCGCGGCCGTACAACGTCCTGTACGCCTCACGGCGCGACGGCCGGCCCTATGTGCTGAGCCACGACGAGGTGCTCGCGGAGTTCGGGTCACTCATCGTCCACGAGTCGCGCATGGAGCGCGTCCTGGCCAGCGCGATGGGCGATCACGGCTTTGTCCTGCGCGACCCCGAGCTGGAGCCGCTCGTCGAGGCCGCGCAGCGCATCCAGGCCATGCACCCGGCGGAATAGCGATGCGCATCGAGAGCCGGCGCTGGTTCAGCGGGAACCTGGGCCACGACATGGAGCTGATGCTCTTCGGCCACGCCGGCAAGCCGCTGCTGTGCTTCCCGTCGTACAACGGGCGGATGTCCGACTGGGCGTCGTTCGGCATGGTCGATGCGGTCCGCGACCTGATCGAAGCCGGCCGGCTGACGATGATCGTCGTCGACGGCATCGACTGGCAGTCGTGGACCAACAAGGAAGCGCCGCCGGAACAGAGGGCGCGGCGCCACGATGACTACTACCGCTACATCAATGACGAGGTCGTGCCGCTGGCGCGCGTGGAGACCGGTCACGACAGCGTCTGGGCCACGGGCTGCAGCATGGGCGCGTTTCACGCCGCCAACTTCTTCTTCCGCCGGCCCGACCTGTTCGACGGCGTGATCGCTATGTCGGGCGTGTACCAGCCCAGCCACTTCATGGGCGGCTTCGTCAACGACGACGTCTACTTCAACAGCCCGCTCTACTACCTGCCCGGGCTGAACGACCCGTGGCACCTCGAGCTGTACCGCCGCTCACGCATCATCTTCTGCGTGGGCCAGGGCGCCTGGGAGAACGAGGCGCTGCCCGATACGCGGGCTATGGACGAGATCCTGGCGCGCAAGGGGATACCGGCGACCTTCGACTACTGGGGAACTGATGTCGAGCATCACTGGTACTGGTGGCAGAAGATGCTTCGGCACCACTTGGAGGTACTCTGGTCGGGCTGATGCGCCCGATTTCGCTCGTTCTGTTGGCCTTTTTCGTCGTCGCCTGCGGGCCGACCGCACAGGTCGTCACGACCCCGACTGGGCCGCCCGTTGACACCTCCGTGCCGACATTTCCGCCTACGCCAGCGCCGAGCCCGACGCCGCTCACCTCGGCAACACCCATCGGGCTCAACACGGCCACACCGTTGAACCTGAGCACGCCCACTCCCATCGGTCCGCCGCCAACAGCAGAGCCGACGCCGGCGACTTCTGACAGCCCGTCCGGCCCGTTTGCCCGGCTCGACACGTTTCCGGCCGAAGGCGCCATGGAGGTCACCGATGTGGCGGTGACGCCCGGCGGCTTCTTAGCCGTGGGCTTCGGTGGCGTGAATGGCGCGGCGTCTTACTACAGCGCCCGCCAGGGCATCGTCTGGACCTCGGTCGATGGCAGCAATTGGATCGAATCGGTCGACCCGAGCCTGGTGAATGTCGAGCCCATCAGTGTTGTCTCGCGTGGCAGCGACTACTTTCTGGCCGGCTTTCTCTCGGCGTGCGCCGGCCTCGACGACAGCTGCGTCGACGTGCCCCAGGCGGGCAACGGAATCTGGCGCTCGACCAACGGTGGGGCGTGGGAGCTGCTGGCCCAGAACCCGGATATGCAGGGCGGCTTTATCGACGACATGTTCCTCGCCGGCGACCGGCTCGTCGTGTTCGGTGGCGCGGGCGAAGAGGAAGAGTCGACGCTCTGGATAAGCCAGGACGGCGTCACGTGGACATCCACAACCGACCTGTCCGGCATGGACCCGATCACGTCGATGGCGATCGGCCCGGCAGGCTTCAGCGCCTTCGGCACGATCTACGACGATTCGGCATTCGACGTCGTCCTGATCGCCGCGACCTCGAGCGATGGCGCCCACTTCACGACGGCCGCGGCGCCGCAGCTGGTTGGGACAGGCATCGATGACGTGGCCGCAGGCCCTGCGGGCATGGCCGGGGTTGGCTATCACACGACCGACCTGTTCGACCAGTCGGGTGTCGCGGTCCACTCTGCCGACGGCATGAACTGGACTGAGTCGACGAACGTCGATGGCACCTTTGCCGGCAGCGCCCTCCAGACCGTCCACGCGTTGAGCGACGGCGGCTACGTCGCCATCGGATACACCCAGCGCGATGACGAGTTCTCGAACCTCGACGGGGCAGCCTGGTTCAGCGCCGATGGCTCCGATTGGGTGCTCATCGCTCGCTTGGATGGCGGCTTCAGCACGCTGAATGCCTCGGCCCTCGGCAGCACCGGCGTGGTCGTCTTCGCCTCGGAGCAGATCGACCTGCCCGACGACGATGTCGGAAGCGTCGTCCACGCCTGGTTCGCGCCGCTGTCCTCGATATAACTCTGAAACGCCGGGCGCGACCTCAAACCCGGTAGTTCTGGGGCGGGACACATGTGTCTCCCAGCGAGTTCCCAGCCGCCGGACTTACAAAAGGGAGCATGTACCAGCTCCCCCTTCCGACCGACCGACAGCCCAATCTCCCCGGCGTGCATCCGGCATTCCCAGGCGGTCCACCTGCCTTCCCAAGCGCTCCCCCTGCCTTCCCGAGCGCTCCGCTTGGCAGCTCGTCAGGGCCGCCCGCGCCGCGCTCCGCCCCGACCGTCCGGTCCATGCTGGCAGTCGCCGTGCTGTCGGCCGTCCTCGGCAGCGGGTTCACCTTTGGAATGGCGTCCGCCTTTGGTGGCCTGGCGCCCGCCGCTCTCGCGCCGGCCGCCACGGCGCCCACGGCGGCTCAACCAGCGTCGACTTCGGACCTGCCGAGCGACCTGACCGGCGTGGTCGCCAACGCCCGTCAATCAGTGGTCACGATCACTGCCCAGGGCGTCCCGACGCGCAACCCGTTCTCGCCGTATAACGTCCCCGCGACGGGCGTCGGCTCCGGCATCGTCGTCTCGTCAAACGGCCTGATCCTGACGAACTACCACGTGGTCGAAGGCGCGCAGACTTTGTCCGTCGCCACCCACGACGGCCAGACACTGGATGCCATCGTCATCTCGACCGATGAAGCGCACGACCTCGCGGTCATTCGCGCCACCGGGGGCGACTTGAAGCCGGCCACGCTGGGTGACAGTGATCAGATCTTGGTCGGCGAGACGGTGCTCGCGATCGGCAGCCCGCTGGGCGAGTTCACCGAGACCGTGACGCGGGGCATCGTGTCGGCGCTCGGCCGCGACATCACCGTTGGCGATCAGGCGACGGGCGCGTCGAAGAACCTGCGCGGCCTAATCCAGACCGACGCGGCCATCAACCCCGGCAACAGCGGCGGGCCGCTCATCAACGAGCGCGGCGAGGTCGTCGGGATCAACAGCGCCGTCTCACAGGGAGCAGAGGGCATCGGCTTCGCGATCCCGATCAATACGGCCAGGGACCTGGTCGACCAGGCTGCCGCGTCCGCCGCCTGAGCGGCCCGCACGAAACCTGCCCGCCTGATGAGTCGGTGAAAGGCAACAGGCCGCCGGTGTAGCGCCGCCGCCCATATCGGCCCTCTAACGTGCCGAATCGTGGCAATCCTCGCCGGCATAGCCGGGTTACTGGGCCGCTTTGCCGGCCAGATGCTGAATACGACCCTGGGCTGGGCGACCCTGCTGCTCTTCGGCAAGGTCCCCGCGAAACGGCAGACGCTCCTGCTGGTCATCGTGTTCGGCTCGCTGATCTGGATCGCGCTCGTCGTTGGTGTGCTTGTGCCCGATGTCGGCGCGATCCTCGTCGCCTCGGTGCCGCTGCCGGACTTCATCGACGAATCGTGGGTGCGCCTCGCGATGCTCGGCGGCGCCATCGTCCTGCCTCTGCTGATAGGTCTTGCGGCCGTGTTCGTCGCGGAGAAGCGTGGTCGTTCGCTCGTCGACAACGCCGTTGCCGTGTTGCGCGGGTACCCCTTTGCCCTGGTGCTGACATTGATGCTCGTGCTGCTCGCCTTGGTTGGCACGTGGCGCAAGCTGCGCAGCCTGGCCCACCGTTGGACCGACGCGCACGTGCCGCTGATCGTCAAGCCCGGGGGCTACGACACGGTCCTCGACGACGTCATATCGGGGCTGCGCCGAGCTGATCTCGACGTTGACGCGGCCGATGCCGGCGTCCTCCTGTCAGGCCCGCCCAAGCTGCTCGATGTCATCGCTGGGCAGGGCCTTGGTGACCTGGTGCCCGACAGGCTGATGATTCTGCGTGGCCGAGACCTCGAGGTACTTGTCTACCCGTCCGACCTCGCCATCTCCGGCACACGCGAAATGGTTGCCCGTGCGCGGGCCGCCTTGGCGGCGCGCGTTTCGGACGCGCCGGCATATCTCACGACCACGGCAGAGGCACAGCACGTCGAGGATTGGCTCGACGAGATCCGTCACGCGGCGCCGTCGAAGCCGGCGAGCGCGACCCTCGAGGCGCTCCGTGAGATCGACAAGCAGCTTGCGCGGCTGACCGTGTCGTACGAGGAGTGGGACCTGCTGTACCGCGAGCGCCTCCAGGTCGAGCACGAGCTCCTGGTTGGCGGCAGACCAGGGTCGAATGAACAGGCGCGCATCGCTGCAGACAGTCGCGAGCCCTACTCGACGCGGGACATGGTCATCGGCGTCGTGGGCCTGGGCCTGATCGCGCTGGACGTGGGCGTTGCGATCGCCGACCGATTTCGTCGCTCCGCCTGAGAAGTGGAGCGGGAGACGGGGCTCGAACCCGCGACATACAGTTTGGAAAACTGTCACTCTGCCAACTGAGTTACTCCCGCGCCCTCAAATCATAGTCGCGGGCGCCCGTCTTTCTGCTTGCGCTGAACGCATGACCCGTCCGTCGAGTTCGTCGTTCAGGGCCTGAAACGCGAGCCCGGCGGCGCTTCAAGGCGGCGGGCGCATCAAACAGCGCGTGAGCGAACCTTCGGCGGGCCAATCTTGCGTTCGCCGCATAAAGTGCTAATCGAGGCGGATGACGAGGCCCTCATTGGCGGCCAGATCGCGGCCCTCGAAGTTTTCGCCGGCACCGTCGGGTAGCGTCGAAACGACGACTGAACCACGCAACGACGTCGCCTTCTCGGGCAGCGGCGACGGTTTGTCGGCCAGGTTCAGACAGACCAGGAAGCGACGGCCGTCTGGCCCAACGCTCGTTCGCAGGTATGCGATCGCACTGCCGGCGTGACCAAGGTCGTGCCACTCGCCGACGTTGAGCGCCGGTTCAGCGCGGCGCAGCGAAAGCAACGTGCGCGTCAAGGTCAGCATCGAGGCCGGATCGTCGCGCTGCGAGTGAACGTCGATGCCGGCCGGCTGTTCGATCGGCAGCCACGGCGTTCCGGTCGTGAAGCCGCCAAGGCTCGAGGAATCCCAGACCATCGGCGTGCGGCAGCCGTCACGCGTCGGGCCGCCGCGCAGACCCTGTGGGTCACGCCACATCGACCGCGGCAGATCGACCTCGGTCATGCCGATCTCATCGCCGTAGTAGAGCGTGGGCGTGCCGCGCAAAGTCAGCAGCAGCATCGTCGCGACCCGCGCCTGCTCTCCTCCGAGCCGCGTCGCCACCCTATGTCGATCGTGATTGCCGAGCACCCAGTTCGGCCAGGCCTTGGCCGGCATCGCCTTGTCATACGCGACGACCGCGTCGCACACGGTTTCCGCGCGCCATTCCTTGAGCTCGAGCAGCCCGAAGTTGAACGGCATATGCAGTTCGTCGAGCTCCTCGCCGTAGAACGTGACGAGCTCGGTCGGCGGCAGCCAGATCTCGCCGAGGAGGACGCGCTCGTCGAACTCATCGGCAACTGCGCGCAGCTCGCGCATCAGCGGGTGGACGGCAGGCTCATCGCCCCATTTGTCGTGCTCGTCGGGATGATCGGCCGACGCCAGCTCTGGGCCCTTGGCGAGCAGGTTGACCACGTCAACTCTGAAGCCGTCGATGCCGCGCCGGAACCAGAAACGCAGCACCTCCTTCATCGCTTCGCGCACCGCCGGGTTCGTCCAGTCGAGGTCGGGTTGCTCTTTCAGGAATGAGTGGAAGTAATACTGGCCCGTCCCCTCGTCCCACTCCCACGCGCTGCCCAGGAACGCGCTCTGCCAGGCATTGGGCGGCTCGCCACCGGGGAGGGGGTCGCGCCAGATGTACCAATCGCGATGCTCGGCGTCGCGCGACGATCGGGCATCGAGGAACCACGGGTGCTCGCTCGAAGTGTGATTTGGCACGAAGTCGAGGAGCAGGTGCATGCCCCGCCGATGCATGTCATCGATGAGCTCGTCGAGGTCGGCCAGGGAGCCGAAGAGCGGGTCGACATCGCGGTAATCGGCCACGTCGTAGCCGAAGTCGGCCATGGGCGAGCGGAAGATCGGCGACAGCCAGACCGCGTCGACGCCCAGCCACTCGAGGTGATCCAGCCGCTGGCGGATGCCGTTCAGATCGCCCACGCCATCGCCCGTCGAGTCCTGGAATGAGCGTGGGTAAACCTGGTAGAGGACGCCGCGCTGCCACCACAGATCGCTCATCTGCGCTGCCTGCAAGGCAACTGTGAGCCGCGGGACACGTGAGCCCCCTCATACATGCAAGCGCCCGCCACCGACCCTTTCAGTGGCCGCACCGCCGTGTCGGCCGGAAAGGGATATATGACATGACTGACGATCATCACGACGTAATCGTCACGGATGAGGGCAGCAGCGTTGGTGCGTTGCTGGGCATCATCCTGGCCATCGTGATCGTGCTGGCCATCGTTTGGTTCTTCTTCTTGAGTGGCGGCCAGCAGTCGCCCGACATCAACATCATCCAGCCGCCGGCGTCCTAGACCCGGCCAACCAGTACCTGGCACGGGGCGGCCGCGCGAGTCAATCGCGGGCCGCCTCGAATGCTATGGCGGTGACGACGCCAAAGGCCATGTGCGGCAGCACGTCACTCGCCCAATCAGTCGCGGTCCAGTCGCGCGGCTCGGTCAGCCCAAGGCGCGTCGCCGGATAGTCGGACGCGGCCATCGCCGCAGCACCGAGCGCCGTGCCGGCAAGCCACGCCGGTGGCTTGGGCACGAGCAGCCGGGCTATCCCATAACAGACGCCAATGCCAATCCCATTGGCCATCCCAAGCAATGCACCAAAGGCCTCACGCCGGTTGGCGGGAGCATCGGGCTCATCGTCATCGCCCAGCTCTGCAGCGTCGTCGTCATCGTCGGCATCCATGGCGTCGCTGGTCAGGTCCAGCGGCAGACCCATCTCGTCGGCCAGCTTGCCGGCGACGCGTGCCGGTAGGTCGCTCGCCGGTCGACCGCGGAGCAACATGTCGAGATAGCCCACTGCGTTCAGCGCCACGACCCCGGCCGCGCCGGCGATGGCTCCCGCAACGATCCTGTTGGCCATGCCTATAGCGTAGCCAGGTGATCGGCGCTGACCATGCCCTTGTAATCACTAACGTTGCATTCGCGCCGCCGCTCGACCTCGCGGCCAGCCTCGCTCCGCTCGGGCGCGCCGGGGACGACCTGATCGATCGCTTCGACGGGACACGCGCCCTGCGTACCTTGAGGCTGGCATCGACCGATGACCTGGTTGCCTACGCGGCCGAAGTGACTGGCGGCGCCGATCGACCCGCCCTGGCCCTCCACGTTTCGGCCGATCAAGCGGACCTGTTACCCGGATTGACCAGCGCGGTCCAGGCGACGTTCCTGGCCGACCGCGCCGCATTGGCCGAGCTCGCCGCGACCGATGAGCCCGTCGCGCGGCTGTGGCGGCGTTACCCGGGCATCGTGCCGGTGCTCTACCGCGACCCGTTCACCGCGCTCATCAGATCGATCAGCGCGCAGCAGGTCAACCTCCGCTGGGCGGCCACCATCCGGTCTCGATTGGCTAAGCGCTACGGGACGCGCCACGAGCTGGGCGCCTGGGAGGTCTGGACGCTCAACCCCGAGCCGCTCGCCGGCGCACAGCTCGGCGATCTGCGTGCGCTCCAGCTGACTACCGCAAAGGCGCAGTCGGTCATCGCGGTCGCGCGGGCCGCACAGGCCGGCGCGCTGCGCTTCTCAGATCTGGACGCGCTGGACGACGAGGATCTGGTCGCTCATCTCACCGGCCTGCGCGGCATCGGCCGCTGGAGCGCCGAGTGGTTCCTGGCGCGAACGCTGGGCCGGCCGCGGGTGGTGGCCGGCGATCTCGGCGTGCGCAAGGCGGTCGGCCGCCTGTACGACATGCCGATGCCGACGGAAGACGACGTTCGCCGCGCGACGGCTCATTGGGGAGCGGCGGCCACGCATGCCCAGGCACTCGCACTGCACGACCTCGCGCAACCCTGAGCCAAGATCTCAGATGTCTAGGAGCCGTCCTCCAGCGCGCTGATCTTGTCGACTCGTCGCACGTGCCGGCCGCCCTCGAACTCGCCACTCATGAAGGCCGCCACGCAGGCCAGCGCCACCTCTCGGCCGATGATCCGCGCGCCCATGGCCAGCACGTTGGCGTCGTTGTGCTCGCGTCCGAGGCGTGCCGTCACTGGGTCAGCGGCCTCGACACAGCGGATGCCGCGGATCTTGTTGGCGACGATCTGCTCGCCCGTGCCGCTGCCGCCCAGCACGATGCCCCGCTCGCACTCTCCAGCTGCAACGGCGCGCGCCGCCGGCGCAATCACGTCGGGATAGTCGACGGGCGTTGGGTCGTTCACACCGAAGTCGACGACCTCGTGGCCCGATTCCGTCAACCAATCGGCTATCGGGCCCTTCAAGAGCAGGCCGGCGTGGTCGGTGGCCAGGGCGACGCGCATGGACCAAGTGTCACCGAGGCGCTAGTCGGCCGCAAGTTCATATCAACCCCACAGAAAGTTGGGCTAGAGTCGGCCCATGCTCGGCAACTCGATAAAGCTGTTCACCATCCGCGGCATCGAGGTCGGCGTCCACTATTCGTGGCTGATCGTCTTTGGCCTCTTCACGTGGATCCTCGCGACGTCTGCGTTCCCCAGCGTCCTCGGGCGTCAAGCGGTCGTCGAGTCGTGGCTGCTCGCCGCGGTCACGGTGCTGCTGATGTTTGTGTCCGTCGTGATCCACGAGCTGGCGCACTCGTTCGTGGCGCTGGCGCGCGGCCTCAAGGCCAACTCCATCACGCTCTTCGCGTTCGGCGGCGTCTCGTCGCTGAGCGGCGACGCCAAGGAAGCCTCGACCGAGTTCTTGGTCGCAATCGTGGGTCCACTCACGAGCTTCGTGCTCGCCGGCATCGCCTACGTCGCGGCGTTGAGCATTAACGACACGCGCTTCGATCTCGTTTTCTCGTACCTCGCCTACATCAACTTCGCGCTCGGAGTGTTCAACCTCGTGCCCGGCTTCCCGCTCGACGGCGGCCGGGTGCTGCGCTCAATCCTGTGGGGCGTGACGAACAATGTTCGCCGGGCGACCGAGTGGGCGGGCAACGTCGGCAAGCTCGTGGCGTGGGGCATGTTTGCATATGCCCTGTTCCTGATCTACGACGGCAATTACATCAACGGCATCTGGCTCGCGGCGATCGCCTGGTTCCTGCATAACGCGGCGAGCAACAGCGTCCAGCAGATCGTGCTCGAGACGCGTCTGCGGCGCGTCCGCGCGCGCGACGTCGTGCGCCCTGATGAGGTGACCGTTCCGCCCGGCCTGTCGGTCGCCGAGCTGATCGACCAGTTCCTGCTGCCCACCAACCGGCGCGCCATCGCGGTGACAGACAACGCGCGCCTGGTCGGTATCGTGACGTTGAGCGACATCCTCAAGGTCCCACCGGCTGAGCGGACGCGCGTCACCGTGGCCGAGGTCATGGGCGGTCAGGATGCGCTACTGACCATTGCCGCCGACGCGCGCGTCCAGGAGGCGATCGAGTTGCTCGCCGAGCGCGACCTCGAGCAGCTGCCGGTCATGGACGGCCAGCGCTACGTCGGGATGCTGACCCGGGCCGACGTGATGCGCCAGCTTCAGTTACGCGAGGCGCTGGACGTCTAGCCGCAAGGAGGCGCAGCGGCATCCGCAGTCCTGCGGAGGCAGCCAGCCGACGCGCAGCAGGGGCCCGCAGGCCAGCTGCGGAGTTAGTCGGTCCGGTCGCTTCGCGAGAAGTAGCTAATCCGGGCGCCGGTGGCGCTGGTGCTCCCTCTCCTGGTGCGCCTCTTCGTGCTCGGGCCCCTTGGGGCTGACCATCGCCTCGACCCGTGCCTCCTCGGCGGCGGCAAACGCGGCGAGGATCCACTTCAGCGCCTCGTCGGTGTCGTCCGTCAGGCGCAACAGCGATAGGTCTTCGACCGCCACCATCTTCTCCTTCGCCACCGGATCGGCGAGCCAGTCGAGTAGCCCCTTCCAGTAGCGCGTGCCGTACAGGATCACTGGGAAGTGGTCGATCTTGCCGGTCTGGACCAGGGTCAACGACTCCATGAGCTCATCGAGCGTGCCGTAGCCGCCGGGGAAGATCACGAAGCCCTGGGCGTACTTCACGAACATCGTCTTGCGCGCGAAGAAGTAGCGGAAGTTGAGGACCAGGTTGCACCACTTGTTGACGTCCTGTTCGTGGGGCAGCTCGATGCCGAGCCCGACCGACACCCCGCCGGCCCTGGCCGCGCCACGGTTGGCCGCCTCCATGATTCCGGGGCCGCCGCCGGTGATGACCGTGAGGCCCTGTCGGGCGAGCTTGCCGGCAAGGTCCTCGGCGGCGATGGCGTAGCGGTGGTTCTGGGCTACCCGCGCCGAGCCGAAGATGCTGACCGCTGAGCCAAGCTCGGCGAGCGAGTCGAAGCCCTCGACGAATTCGCCCATGATGCGCAGCGCGCGCCACGCGTCGGTGTCGATGAAGCCCGTGTCCGCGTAAGGGGCGCGGCGCAGCAGCTTGCGGTCTTCAGTCGGTTTGCCGTGCGGCCGGCGCGCCTGGCTGACCGGTTCGCCGCGGTCCCCGCGCGATCTGTCCATGGGCGGCAGAATAGTCGTATGGCCATTGAGATCGATCCCGTTTGTGGAATGGAAGTCGATACAGAGAAGGCGCAGCTGAGCCTCGACCACGACGGCAAGACGTTCTGGTTCTGCTCACGCGGCTGCATGCTCGATTTCCAGGAAGACCCCGACAAGTACACCGATCCGAACTACCAGCCCCAGGGCATGTAGCCCCTTTTCCCATCTCCGCAGCCGGCCCGCGGGCCGCTGCTACGCGTCGGCTTGAGACCTCCGCATATCTGCGGATGCCTCCCCGCCTCGTTCTACCTTCGCAGCTGGCCTGCGGGCCGCTGCTACGCGTCGGCTTGAGACCTCCGCATATCTGCGGATGCCTCTGCGCCTCCTTGTAGCGTCTCGCTGGCGTCGACGAGAAAAGTGCCGTCCGGGCGGCGGACGACGCGCAGCGTGATCTCGGTGCAGGCGCTGCAGCGCAGCACGACCCCCGGACCGTGCATGTCGTAGACGCGGAATGTGCCGACAAGCGCGCGGTTGCCGCAGTGCGCGCACTCGCTCTCCTGCGCGGTCATTTCCGCGCCGAAAATCTCGTGCAGCATGCCCGCCACGGCATTGGCGTCGAGGGTGTGCGGGTCGTCGGTCACGATCAGCCTCCCGATGGTCCGAAGCGCTCAGTTCGCACCTGGCTCGGTGCCAATCCCAGGCCGACCAGGCTCGTTGCCGCGACCTCGACGAGCGGCGTCGGGCCGCACACGAAGACGTTGGCGCTCTTGCCCGTCGAGCCCAGAACCTCCTCGAGCATCGCTGAGTCGATCCGGCGCGAATAACCCGTCCAGCCCGATGGCTGCTCCCGCGTCAATGTGTGGACCACGCGCAGGCCGTCCGCGCTGGCCGCGAGCGTCTCGAGCTCGGTCGCGTAGATGATGTCCGCAGGGGTGCGCGAGCTCAGCAGCATCGTGCATGGCGCGCTCGAGCCCACCCGCGCCCGGTGCCGAGCCATGGCCATCAACGGCACGATGCCCGACCCTCCGGCAACCAAGAGCAGCGGGTCTGGCGCGCTGCCGTCCCAGACGAAGTAGCCGCCGATCGGCCCGCGCACCTCGAAGCGATCACCGACCACGACCTCGTCGTGCAGGAAGGGCGAGACCTCGCCGCCCTCGACCCGTTCGATGGTCAGCTCGAGCCTGCCGTTCATCCCGGGCGCCGATGCGATCGAATAGCTGCGCTGCGCCTGGTAGCCGTCCTCGGCGGTGAGGCGGATGTCGACGTGTTGACCGGGTCGGTGGTCGGCCCAGCCCGCGACATCGAGCGTGATGGTCTTGACGTGCAGCCTCTCATCTTTGAGCGCCGCGATGGTCGCGATCTCCCAGGCCAACCCCGCCATCAGTCGCCGCTATAGCGCTCTTCGAGCCACTGGTCGCCGCGGTTGTGATAACCGAAGCCCTCCCAGAATCCGGGCGCGTCCCTCTCGACGATGCGCAGGCCGCGAATCCATTTGGCGCTCTTCCAGAAGTAGCGGCCGGGGACGACGAGGCGCGCCGGGCCGCCGTGTTCTGGGGCGAGCGGCGCGCCGTCGTAGCCGTAGGCCACGAACGCCTGATCGTTGACCACGTCGCCAATCGGCAGGTTGGTCGTGTAGCCGCCGTCGCAATAGGCGATCACGAACGCGGCTTTGGGGTCGAGCTCCACCGCGCCGAGCAACGTGTCGACGCTGACGCCGTGCCAGCCCATGTCGAGCTTCGTCCACTTGGTGACACAGCTGATGTCAACGACGTAATCGCGCGCGGGTAGCGCGTTGAACTCGGTCCATGACCACTCGACGGGCTTGGCGACCAGGCCCTCGACGCGCAACGACCATTTGTCAAGCGGCGTGTGCGGGGTTGGGCCGGCCGACAGCACGGGGAAATCGGTGGTCAGATATTGGCCGGGCGGCGTGCGGTTGCCGCGCTCGGGGAGGCTCCGCCGACCCACGAAACCGCGCGTAACGAGAGGCTCGCTCATCGTGTGAGCAGGTTAGTCGGCGCGTTGTCAGAATGCGACGACCCGTTGCGCCACGCTTGACGCCGCGTTTATATTCCCGCCGACCCGTGCTACCACAGGGAGGGAGCGCGGAGAGGGAAACAACTCGTATCGGTCGGAGGCTTCTTCTCAGGTGTACACGGATCGGACGATGACCTGTCTCGATTGCGGGCAGGAGTTCACATTCACTGCCGGCGAGCAGGAGTTCTACGCCCAGCGCGGCTTCTCGGAGCCGCCCAAGCGCTGCCCATCGGACCGCGCTCTGCGCAAGGCGCAGCGCTCCGGCAGCGGTGCGCGTGAAGGTGGCGACGGCGGGCGCTACGGCAATCAGTCGTATGACGGCGGCTACTCGTCGTCCTTCGCCGGCGCGCCCGCGGGGTATTCGAGCGGCGGCGACCGCGACCGGCGGCCGCGCGAGCTGTTCGAGGCGGTCTGCGCTGATTGCGGCAAGACCGCCAGCGTGCCGTTCCGCCCGACCGGCAACAAGCCGGTCTACTGCAGCGACTGCTTCCAGAACCACCGCTAGCTCGCTCGTCGAGCTCGTCTGACGTTCGCGGCGCGCTTATCCACAGCGCGCCGGTTCTCTGGCCATCGGGGGCATAAGCGCCCGATAAGCCGTGCTGCCTAGAGTCGATCGCGGTCGGCCAGATCCCACCAGGATTTGGCCCGCCGTGGTTGGCCCGCCCATACAGGCAGCGATCGGAGAGCCATGGAATCGGTTATCGCGCGTGTTCTTCAGCCCACCTGGGTGCTGGTCGGCCTGGTCGCCGCAATCGTGCTGGCCACGATCCTGGTGTTGCTTGGTGCCGCCGGCGCCATCGAGACAGACCATCTGGTCGCGCCATTCCGCTGGGCGGCGAGCGAGCCCATCGCCTGAGGGACGCGGGGGCGGTATGAGCGCAGCACGCTTAAAGTCAGGGGGTGACCCAGGCGCACGACGCTGACGCTCTTCCGTCCGCTGGGAATCGCGCGGTGTCGCGCCTGCCTGTCCTCGTCCTGGTCGTAGGCCTCAGCCTCGCCATATCGCTCGTCATCCTTGGCGCGGACCTTGCCGCCAGGCCAGTCGCGTCGCCGCCGCTCGGCACCCCGGGAGTCGCTGCTTCGCCGCGCGAAGTCACGGTCATCCTGCGCGACTACCGCTTCGATCCGACGCCGCTCTACATGTACCGGAACGAAAGCGTGCGGCTGAACGTGGTCAATGCGGGCATGGTCGAACACGAGCTGGTTCTGGGTGACGCGGCCGTTCAATCAGCGTGGGCCAGCGCCGATGCCGCTGCGACGCCACCCGCGCCATTCACGACCGCGCCACCGGCGAGTGCCCCGGCTAATACCGGCGGGCTGCGCGTCCTGATTCCGTCGGGCGGCTCGACGAGCGTCATGTACGTGGTCCCGGAGGGCGGCGACGTGCTGCTGCTGTGCAACTTGCCCGGTCACCGGGAGAGAGGCATGATCGGCGAGGTCGTGCTCACGGAACGGTAAGATGGCGCTCCAACCGAGCATCCAGACCAGCCGCGCGACCCACCAGGAGACCAGTCCTTGACCTACGTCATCGCCGAGCCCTGCATCGACGTCATCGACCAGTCGTGCGTCTCGGTCTGCCCGGTCGACTGCATCCACTTCGACCAGGGCGTCGATCGGATGCTGTTCATCGACCCTGACGAATGCATCGACTGCGGCGCGTGCGAACCGGAATGCCCGGTGAATGCCATCTTCCCGGAGGACTCAGTGCCGACCGAGTCGGCCGCGTTCACGGAGCTAAACGCACGCTGGTTCAAGGACAAGGCGTCCACACGGGCGAGCGTCGACGAGCTCAAGCCGCCCGCCTGACCCCGGCCTCCTTAAGACCGCCTAGGCGCGGCCGGTAAGCGCGCCCAGGATCCGACCGAGGCTCGGCCTCACGCCATAGAGCAGCAGCGTTGCCCGGAATATCCGTCCGGCGAGCACCGTGGCGAGGATCACGAATCCAAGCTGAGCGACGAATGACGCCGCCAGGGTCAGCCATGGAATCGGCTGGACTGACAGCAGCTCCAGCGAGGCCGCCGGCGCGGTGAGCGGAAAGAGCGCGAGCACCCACACGATCACGGATCCTGGATCGTTCACGAATACAGGCGTCGCAATGACGGGCACGACAGCGAAGAAGCCGAAGAAGCTCGAGTACTGCTGACCCTCGCGTGCGCCGGGCGCGATCGCACCCACGGCGGCGAAGATCGCGCCGAAGCCCAGGTAGCCCAGGCAGAAGAAAACCACGGCCAGCAGCATCTGGAACCACGAGAGCGACAGGTCGAGTGAGAACTGCTGGTTGACGAGTGGAAGCGCGACCAGCGCGGTCGTTAGCCATATCGCCACCTGCGTCAGGCCCGCCGCGCCCAGGCCCAGGATCTTGCCGGCCATCAGCGGCAGCGCCGGGATCGAGCTGAGCACGATCTCGACGACGCGGTTCTCCTTCTCCTCGGTGACC